>JACMKO010000500.1 GCA_014380065.1 Leptolyngbya sp. ES-bin-22
AGAACCGCGATCTCTGCTTCTACAACAACCTGAGGATTTTCCGTAGGGACGTTACATATAACGTCCCTACAAAAGAAACTAAGCCTCTACTTTTACGCCTTTCCAGAAGGCGATGTAGCCAGTGATATTCTTCGCGGCATCTTTGGGAGTGGGGTAATACCAGGCAGCATCGGCGTTGGTTTTACCGTCTACTTCGATCGTGTAGTAGCTGGCAGTGCCTTTCCAGGGGCAACCCGTATGGGTACTGCTCTCTTTGAAGTACTCGTTATGAATGGAGTCTGGTGGAAAGTATTGGTTCCCTTCGACGACTTCGCAGCGATCGCTCTCGGCTAATACAGCACCATTCCAACTTGCTTTCGGCATCGTCTTGACCTAACAACGTCATAAAAAGCCTAGCGAACTCTGATGCTGGCTGCAAGGTGGGAACAGTTTTGAGTTTTGAGTTTTGAGTTTTGGGTTTTGAGTTTTGAGTTGCTGGTCAAGCTATTTCACGCCTAGAACGGGATACACTGAGCCTCATGATCGCTAGTTTTCTCCCGCCCGAAAGCGCTCAACTGACTGAAGCAACGTCGATCGCGCTGATCCGATCGCTTGAGCGCACAGACATTTCAACGCCACTCGGCGCATCACCGATTCCAACTGCTTACGTTCGGCAAGGCTCAGGCGGCACGCCAGTTTTGCTGTTACATGGTTTTGATAGCTCCGTGCTTGAGTTTCGTCGCCTGCTGCCACTACTGGCTGCAAAGCACGAAACCTGGAGTGTCGATCTACTTGGCTTTGGCTTCACCGATCGCCCTGTCGGTATCCCCTTCAGCCCAGCCGCTATCAAAACCCACCTCTACTCTTTCTGGAAAACGTTGATTGCTCGACCTGTCATTTTGGTCGGTGCCTCAATGGGTGGAGCCGCTGCAATCGACTTTGCGCTTACCTATCCCGATGCGGTGCAAAAGCTAGTCTTGATTGACAGTGCTGGCTTTGCAAGCGGTCCCGCGATCGCCCGCTTCCTTTTTCCACCGTTAGGCGAACTGGCAACCAGCTTTCTCCGCAGTCCTCGTGTACGGCGTAACGTGAGCTTCCAGGCATATTACGACTCCAGTTTCGTCTCACCAGACGCGCTTCTATGTGGTGCTTTGCATCTGAGGTGCCCCAACTGGCAGCAAGCCCTGATCGCTTTTACCAAAAGCGGCGGCTACAATTTTCTGACGGACAAAATTGCTGCTATTAATCAGCCAACCCTGATCTTATGGGGCGATGCCGACAAGATTTTGGGGACACAGGATGCGGCTAAATTTCAACAGGCGATCGCGCACAGTAAGCTTGTGTGGATCAACCACTGCGGACATGTGCCTCATCTGGAACAACCTGATGTGACGGCAGAACAGATTTTGGCGTTTAGTGGCTAGAAGCAATCAGCAGTCAGAAGTTAGAAGGCAGAAGGCAGGGAGCAGAGCAACTCAAAACTCAAAACTCAAAACTCAAAACTTTCCTACCCCTTACTCCTCTCTCCTCACCCCTCACCCCTCTCTCCTCACCCCTCTCTCCTCTCTCCTCACCCCTCTCTCAAATGCCCCAAATCAACGACCCTGCGATCGTCGCTGAACTGACCGCACTTTACCTGACCTACGAAAAAGCGCTGGTCGAAAACGACATTGCCACGTTGGATGCGCTGTTCTGGGATTCCCCAGACGTGTTGCGGTTTGGCGCTACCGAGAATCTTTATGGGATGGAGGCAATCAAAGCCTTTCGGCAAGGTCGCCCCACCAAAAACCTGGCGCGAGGCATTTCTAACCTCAAAGTTGTTACGTTCGATGCGGCTACGGCGATCGTCACGCTAGAGTTTCAACGCATGACCGATGGCACTTTGCGGCTAGGCAGACAAAGCCAGGTCTGGCGCAAATTACCCGAAGGATGGAAGATTGTCTCAGCCCACGTTTCGTTGCTGCCACTCACTTGAGCGCCTCTTCTACACGACTCGCCACGTTGACTCAACCTCAGTTAGAAAGCTGGGTGGCGCAAGCAACGGTCTATGCTCATACAGGGCGCTTGCCAGACTACATTCCATTGCTGGCGCAGGTGAATGCTCAGGTGGTTGCTGTCAGTATCCGTTTGGTGGGTGGAGGTGGCTATGGTGCAGGTAGAATCGCTCAGCCCTTTGCGTTAATGAGTGTGGTGAAACCGCTGCTGCTGCTGTTTTTATTAGAGCAGGCGGGATGGGATGCGGTGTTTGACCGTGTGGGGATTGATCCATCGGAGCAAGCGTTTCATTCGTTGGCGCAGTTGAATGTCGATCGCGGGTTTCCACGCAACCCGATGCTAAACAGTGGCGCGATCGCCCTTGCCTCAATGCTGCCTGGGACAAATGGTGCCGATCGCTGCGAAGCACTGCGGCGATGGCTCAACCAGGCATCGGGCAGCCAATTTGTGTTAGACGAGTTCATGCTGGCATCGGTGCGATCGCTGCGGAACGAGGCAAATCGGGCGATCGCCGATGTTCTCCTCCGCGCAGGCTACATTGACAGCGTTGAGACGGTGCTGGATACCTACAATCACATCTGCTGTCTTTCTGGCACCGTTGTGGATTTGGCGCAAGTTGGGCTGCTGCTCGCCCAGCCGAGCGAGAAACTTCAGCCCAGGCACCAACGTACTGTAAATGCCCTGATGCTGACCTGCGGGTTGTATGAAGCGTCTGGTCGGTTTGCGGTCAGGATTGGGCTACCGACAAAATCGGGCGTGAGCGGTGCGCTGCTGTCGATCGTGCCAGGGCAAGGCACGATCGCCTGCTACAGCCCGACACTAGATGCCACAGGCAACTCGATCGCCGGACTCTTTCTCCTCGAACAGTTGACCCAGGCGCTGAACCTCAGCGTGTTTGGGTGATGCAGTCCCCACTTCCTACTCCCCACTTCCTACTCCCCACTCCCCGCCCATCTTGTAGTCAAATTGACTGTTGTGCGTCCCGCGAATCTGTTCCAATCAATGCCATTGCCTCACACTACTGAGCGGAAAAGCTATGGAAAAATTTCCCCACTACCCAATGGTCATCGGCGATCGGCTCGTCACCACTGGTAGTCAAGACTTAATCAATCCCGCAACAGGTGAATGCTTTGCGACCGTAGCAATGGGCACGCCAGATGATGTCGCGATCGCTGTAACCCAGGCACAGCAGGCGCAACGCGAATGGAGCCAGCTTTCCTACGGTGAGCGGAGTCTGGCATTGCTCAAATTTGCCGATGTGGTCGAGCAGCACGCAGATGAGCTTGCCAAGTTGGAAAGCCAAAATGCTGGCAAGCCCATTAAACTGGCGCAAAACAGCGATGTGCCTTTTTCTATTGACAATATTCGCTACTTTGCGTCTGTTGTGCGGCGGCAGGAAGGGGCAGCAGCGGGCAGCTATGTGGGCGGCTACACCAGTATGCTCAGGCGCGAACCGATCGGCGTGGTCGCTGCCATTACTCCCTGGAACTACCCCTTGATGATGGCGGTGTGGAAACTGGCTCCAGCACTCGCAGCGGGGAATGCGATCGTCATCAAGCCTGCACCCAATACGCCTGTCACGACGATCGAGCTTGCCAAGCTTGCCCTCGAAGCGGGACTGCCTCCAGGACTCCTCAACGTGGTGACAGGTGGTGCAGCCGTGGGCGAAAGTCTCTGTACCCATCCCTTAGTACGGATGATCAGCTTTACAGGCAGCACGCTAACGGGTAAGCGGGTGATGGAACTGGCAAGCCAGCACCTCAAACGTGTCACCCTCGAACTGGGCGGTAAAGCTCCCTTCGTCGTGTTTGCGGATGCCGATCTTGAAGCCTGTGTGCAGGGAGCAGTCGTCGCTGGCTACATGAATACGGGGCAAGACTGCACCGCTGCCACTCGCATTTATGTACAGAATGAGGTGTTTGACTCGTTTCTCGATCGCCTCATCTCGGTCAGCAAACAAGTCCGCACGGGCGATCCAACCCAGCCCGATACGGATATGGGTCCACTCGTGAGTCAAACCCAACGCCTGAAAGTGCATGGCTACGTCGAAGCGGCTCGTCAGCAAGGCATCAAAGTGGCGTTGGGAGGCGAGTTGCCAGAGGGAGACGGCTTTTTCTACCCGCCAAGCATCCTGGTCGATCCGCCACAAACAGCAAGCTGTGTGCAGGAAGAAATTTTTGGCCCTGTCCTGGTGGTGAAGCGCTTTACCGACGAAGATGAGGCGATCGCGCTGGCAAACGACATTCCCTATGGCTTAGCGGGCAGTGTATGGACTGCCAACGTTCAGCGTGCCATGCGCGTTTCGGCGGCTTTGGAGTTTGGCACCGTTTGGGTCAACGATCACATCCCCATTGCCAGCGAAATGCCTCACGGTGGCTTCAAACAAAGCGGCTTTGGTAAGGATATGTCCCACTACGCGCTGGAGGAGTACACGATCGTCAAGCACGTCATGTTTGACAACACCGGGGCACAGCGAAAACCCTGGCACTTCTGCGCGTTTGGCGAGGCGTGATTAGCAGGGGCAAGGCAATGCCTTGCCCCTACCCCAAAAATCCATTTAGATTTTTTCCAGGACTCTCTCAACGGCTGGTTCATACGCCTCTGATGGAGCCGTATAGAACTCACTGCCGTACTTCCAGCGGTAGTAAAGCATAGGCACAATGCCGATCGCGATCGCGGCAACGCTCAGCACCGCCACCAGTCGATCCAGTTGCGTCAACTGGTAGGCTGCTACTGCCAGTAGGAAAAGCGCCGACAGAAGGGGCCAAGCACCCTTGAGCAGCAGCGTTTTAGTATCATCTCGCAACTGCTTGCGGTAATACCACGCGCAGGCAAACCCAGTCATGGCGTAGTAAAAGGCAACCTGCACGCTGATCGTGTTGATCAAGTTTGCCATCAGTCCATTCACGCTGGGGCTAGAGCTAGAGCCAATCAGCAACGCCAGCGCCAAAAGTGTAATCACCAGCGTTCCCAACCAGGGCGTTTGAAAGCGAGGATGCAAATCACCAAAGCGACGACTAATCACTCGATCGCGTGCCATCGAAAACAGCGTCCGGGCGCACTGGGTCAACTGGGTTTCAATAGTGCCCACCGTACTCAATAGCACCGCCAGGACGGCAATTTTGCCCCAAGGTGCTGGCAGCAGCAGATCACCCAACTGGGGCAGCAAATCGGCCCCCGCTTTTTCCACCTGTTCGGGTGTCATGCCCATCTGCACCAAAATTTGGAACAGTTGGAAGACTAAGAAGACCCCAATCATGCCAAAAACGCCGCTATAGCCAGGAGTTGTGCTAGATCCCTTCGTTTCCTCCGCCACGTTTGAGGAGACATCCCAGCCAAAGTAATAGAAGGTGGCAATCAGCATGCCCGCCATAAACGTCTGAAAGTTGCCAAACGCAAACGGCGACAGCCAACTCCAGGAAAAGGCTGCCACTGGACTGGTCGAAACCTTGACGATCGCCCCGATCGCCAGCACCAGCAAACCGATGACCTCGATCGCCGTCATCAGCCGCTGAAACCGCGCGGCAAAATTAACGCCTAGCAGGGTGACAGTGGCAACAGCGGCAAACCAGAGTCCACCCACAAGCGTCGCCATTGCCACATTTTCTACCTGACCAGGCGCAAGTAGCGATAACGTTGAAACCCCAATGGGCAACGCGGCTGCCGCCATAAAAATGGTGCTCAAGCTCAAGAATGTCCACCCTGACAGAAAGCCGAGCGACGGACGCATCGTGCGACCCACCCAGGCATAGGCAGTCCCTGCATCCGATCGCCAATGGTTGAGATACATAAAGGCAAACGAAATGCCAAACATGGGAATCGCCGCATACAGCAGCGCCCCCGGTGACGCTAACCCAACCGCCGCAATCAAGGTGGCAGTCGTTGCATTTAAGGAATAGGACGGCGCAGATCCAGCAACCGCAAGTGTGACGGTATCAACCATCGAGAGGGCATTACTTTTAAGACCTTTTGACATAGCGGTACTACCTGGCGTGTAGCTCGGTGAAGACAAGAGTATCCTTACTGAAGAGCCTTATTAATCTCTAGAGCTAGAATGAGGCTAAGCCGATCGCTAAGCGGTATCGTTCGCTACGCAACAGCACTGCAATACTCAAGAGCCTGTTCTGAGGGCATTGCTCAGCGATCGCGCGTGGCATCAAGATTCTTGAAACCATTCTTCAGCACCATCAGCAAGGTCTGTTGGCACAGAGTACGGTGCAGTCAGCAGTGGCGGTGCAAAAACAGTCAGTCCTGCGGGAATGCACTCTACTGCAACGGGCGTTGTTCCAATAATTTCGCCATCCAGGACGACTTTTTGCGGTGGGTCGGCTGTGACTTTGATCTGCCTGGTGCGTAGGCAGATGACATCTTCCCGATTGGGTGCCACGCGGATCAGGGCAGAACCGAACAATTGCAACATTGCCGCGATCGCCTGTACCCGCGTTTGCGCCGCGCCGATCGTCACTTCTAGCAGCCCATCGTTGACAATCACTCGTCCAAAGCCTTGCGCTAAGACAGAGGTGGGCGGAGCCGCATTGGCGATCGTAATGGCAGCAGCTTGAAATTCACTGACCTTACCATCCACCTCGATTTGCGCCGTAAACGACTGCTGCTCGTTCAACTGCTGAGCACCTGCCAGAATGTACGCTAATGGACCAAAACGATCTTTGATTTCTCGGCTCGCTTTCTCGACCGTTTCGGCTTCAAACCCAATGCCCGCCAGCAAAATCATCGGCAAGCCGTTACAGCGAGCAACATCGATAATCTGCGTCATCCCAGCGAGAATAGTTTGGCAGGCAGCCTGTAGGTTGAGAGGAATGCCCAGCGCGACGGCGAAGGCATTCGCGGTGCCCCTCGGAATCACGCCCAGAGGCACATTTGTGCCGACCAGTGCGCCCGCAACAGCAGAGATCGTCCCATCCCCACCCGACGCAATGATTAAATCTGCGCCTGACGCGATCGCCTTTTGTGCAAGATGTTCTGCACCGATTTCCGTTGTCGTCAGGTGAATCGTTAGCCGCAATTCCACCGTCAGCAATTGGCGAATCGTCAGCAATGCCTGCTGTGAGTTGCCTTGCCCCGAAACAGGGTTAAAGATGAGATGTGCCGATCGGGTATCTCGCAAGCTAGCAGCAATCACCTCGGCAGTTGCCATATTGGTTGCCAGCATCACATTGTGCAGCTCACATACCCGCAGCAGCCCTTGAAGTTCTGGTTCGTAGGGGCGAGCGTTGGCTTGATCGATCAGAAAGATCACGGCAACCATGCTGCCCGTTACCACTTCGGCTGCAATTTGCACGTCCCCACCCATTGCGCCCGCCAGCATTTGTTCGACTGCCAGCCCCGTTTCTTCGCGAACCCGTTGTCCTGTTGCACCCGTGGCAATCAGTCGATAGCGCGACAAAAGGGCTGCATATTTTTTGGCAAACGCCACCATTGCGCCTTTCTTGGCATCATGAGCAATCAGCGCGATCGTTGGAACCATAGCCCCCCAGCAGAACCTGCTTGATTATGAAGCAAGTTGCCAATGCTTGTGTAGAGCGAACCCGTAATAGGTTAAAGCAATCGCCAAATGAACGGATAGCGGTAGGGAATTTGTGGTTCGGTGGCAACGCGGACGATCGCCACAATCGGCAGCAAAAGACTGGCAATACCCAGCAGAATCAATAACGGAATGCCGATCGCAACCAGTACCAGTAGCCCGAAGACGATGGCGTAGAGGAAGAGATTGATATGAAAGTTAATGGATTCTTTAGCGTTTTCCTTCACCACCGGATCGTCTGTAATCAGGAGAACGGCGATCGGGATGCCAATAGAAATGACAGTGGAGCTAAAAAAGATTGCGCCATGACAGAGCGCCGACAAAAGCTTACGCCGATCTTGATTATCCATAACAGCTTAAAATGGGTGAAAGGAGTACACTCTGGCGACCAATCTCGTTGCATCCAGACCGATACTTGCTCATTTTACTCACTGACTGCTAGCGCTTGTCGCTATCTTTAAGGAGGCAGAGGGCAGAGCGCAGAGCGCTAAAGGCTAAAGGCTAAAGGCTAAAGGCTAAAGGCTGTACTCAAAACTCAAAACTCCCCCTCTCCTTACTCCTC
>JACMKO010000501.1 GCA_014380065.1 Leptolyngbya sp. ES-bin-22
CGGTATGGCTGAAAATGAAGTTTTTTCATCGCCAGTTAGGGAATTGATTTTAAATTTCTTTGCGAGTGAAAATCTTACTCTGCCGCCAGGTCAATCCTGGAGAGAAGTTAAAGCAGATGTCTTTAAGGTTGTCAACGGTAAAAAGCTTTTATTTGAGAATCCAGACTCTCTTTTTCAGCGTCTTAAGTCTTATGAACCTCCACTACAATCTATTTCTGCATTAGAATTGACCCGCGAAATCGTCGCAGCACATATGATTGCTGACGAAATTCACGAAGATGTTCATCAGTTTTTTAATAAATTGAGTCGGCTTCTTAGCTAGAAAAATCCATCAGAATCATTGCTTGGCTGTCTTTTGCTTAGATTTCCTACTATTCCATGTCAATCACTAACTCGTGATATCTTAATAGCGATCGCCTAAACAAAGTGCGATCGCTTTAGCAAAGCGCGATCGATTCAGACGTTGCGATCGCTGCTCGCCTAGTGGAATCGAACAACTTTGGTAAGATGGTTGTAGTAGTGCGTTCCATAAAGGAGGCTAAATTTCTGGCTCGTCATCCACGACTCGGATAAATGGAGGCTTATGATCCCAGTTAATGAAGCTCAACAGCAGTTGCAGGCTTTAATCGATGCAGTGAGCGCGTCGCATCAACCTGTTGTGATTGCAGGACACAGTAGCAACGCTGTCTTAGTGTCTGAAGCCGATTGGGCATCGGTGCAAGAAACGTTGTATCTGCTCTCAGTGCCAGGGATGCGGGAATCGATTCGAGAAGGTCTGGCAACCCCAATTGAGGAGTGCGATCGGACGTTAGAGTGGTGAGTTGGAATTTGGTCTACACCAAACAGGCACAGAAAGATGCCAAAAAACTAGCTTCTAGCAATTTACGAACACAGGCGCAAACACTACTCGACATCATTCAAACCAACCCGTTTCAAAATCCGCCACCTTACGAGAAATTAGTGGGAGATCTAAACGGAGCGTATTCGCGGCGCATCAACATTCAGCATCGTTTGGTTTACGAAGTGATCGAGTCCGAGCATACGGTGAAAATTTTGCGAATGTGGACACATTATGAGTAGGGTCTCTACAGGTCGCAGTTTGCTAAATTGAGCGCTGTAAGTATAAGCGCTCACGCTCACAGGATAGCTATTCCCTGGAGCTGTTGCACGATCGCACGATTCCAGGCGTTATTGCTGCATGAGCTACTTGACGACCAGCACCAAACTAAAGAACACGCCTAAAACATTCCATAACAAAGCGGAAGCAAGCTACACCCTTCATCTTTACCCCCTGAGGGGTATCACCCATTAAGCGAAAGCGATCGTTCTTAGCCAGAATCGGAATCGCATCGACTCTAACTGGCAGAAAACACCTTGACTAAGATTGTCCCCGTCCAACTAGACAACGGCACCGTTCTCTATATTGAAGCTCAAGATGATACTGAAACGCCTCCGATCGCTCCCCCAGTCCCACTTGACGAGACGATAGAACAACGGCGTGGTGGCGCAAAAGGCATTGGCGATCCCAGAATGCCCTTTCGTCCCACGCCAACCCAGTCCATGCAAATGGTACAAAGCACGATTCGCACCTACACAACCTATTGTTTAGATGCGTTCAAAAACTGTGCCGCTGCCAATGTCGATGAAGTGACGCTAGAGTTTGGCATCAATCTCAGTGCCGATGCGGGTATTCCTTACATTGCCAGCGGCAAAGCCCAAAGCAACCTGAAAATTACCGTCAAATGCTCGTACAACAAACCAGAAGCAGGCGGCAGTGCAACCGTGACAGAACCAGCAGTTGTCAGCAATGGTCAGCCGTTTGCCAGCAGTGGACAACCATTTGCGGGTGAAGGACAGTGGTCGATCGGCGATCGGCAATCGGTAGGAAACCAGGAGTCAGGTTTCACGGTGAGCTGATTCAGCGGTTGCTATTCATTCGTGTTATCAAGCCTGATAAATTTCCAGCCTGTTCTAGTAAACTCAAATTCATAAACGACAACCTCGTGCCCTGCCTTATCTGGGCAAGCGACACTGAATCGGTTGCGGTTTTTCCTGTCAACTACGGGCTGTTTTTTGGCAAAGCATTGTGCCGCCTGACTCTGCTGGTTAAAGACTTCGCGATAACGCCGATAGAGTTCAGCTTGGCTCTTGATGCTCTCTATGCCATAAGACATGCCGATTGGAAACTGTGACAGACCCGAAACCGTTTCTTTGTTGCCAGCAATGACTGCTGTTTTGAATTTTTGCCAAAACGACTTGAGTGCAAGGCTGTCTGTCGCTGACTTTTCCTGTCCTGAGACAAAAGAGGGGCTGGTGAGTAGCCAACATAGGGACAGAAGAATCGCCTTCTTCATATTTTTCCTCATAGGACGGATGAGTCGCCAGCTTTTAGCCAGGGTGATTTCTGAGAAGGCTTTGTGCCCCTACATGAGACTGCTATGGTCAGTGCTTCTAAACAAAAAAATTTCTACACAACA
Organism: Leptolyngbya sp. ES-bin-22; assembly: GCA_014380065.1. Lineage (GTDB taxonomy): Bacteria > Cyanobacteriota > Cyanobacteriia > Leptolyngbyales > Leptolyngbyaceae > Stenomitos. The sequence goes on from JACMKO010000501.1 coordinate 2,478, forward strand.
AAGCTCGTTTCTTCTCCCTGTGCCGCCTGCCAACTACGAGCGTCGAAGTACAAATCTTCTAACGAGATGCTGTAGAGCGCTTCTTTGAGTTTTTGATGAAGCCGATTCCAGACGGTGAACGTGACCCAATCTTCTGCTTGTGAGCCGTCAGGGGCGTGCCGAGGGAGAGGGTCAACGCTTTCGCCGACGGCTGCCAAAATTTGCCCTAACGAAATGCTGGCGGGCGATCGAGCGAGTTGATAGCCTCCCTGCGATCCTCGTACGGATTGTACTAACTCTGCGCGACGCAGTTCGATCAGTAGTTTTTCAAGGTAGGGCGCGGGCAGGTCTTGTCGCTGGGCGATCGCTTTCACAGAGGCTGGTCCGTAACCGGGTTGCAACGTCAGATCAAGTAACGCTTTGACGCTGTAATGTCCACGGGTTGTTAATTTCATTTAGGGCAGAAGGCAGAACGAACAAGATTGTGAACGATTGAGGCTGGCAGACGCTCGTGGCATGCTCCTATCCAACGACACAAGCAGCATTATGAGCGTAACAGTTGGTTCTACGACTGAAATCTCAGGCAAACTTGAGGTTTGACGTGCATTGTCTAAGGTTTCTGCTTCATGCCTTCCCGCAAAGCTAAATGGTTCTCCTGGCTGCCCGATCTAAATTATCAGGTTTGGGTGCTTGCAGCCGGACGGCTACTCTCGCAAACAGGATCAGGGTTCACGCTCTTTTATGCGCCGATCTTTTTCGTCAATCAGGTGGGCTTGACGGCAACGCAAGTCGGGCTTGGCTTGGGCAGTGCGTCGATTTCGGGTGTAGTCGGTCGCTTGCTGGGTGGGTCATTCGCCGATTCGCAGTTTTGGGGACGACGACGGACGCTGCTGCTATCAGCGATCGTGTCGGCGATCGCCTCGCTTGTCCTTGCGATCTCTCACGATTTTCCCGTGTTTGTAGCAGGCAACTTGCTGATGGGGTTGGGCATTGGGTTGTATTGGCCCGCCAACGAAGCGATGGTGGCCGACTTGACGGCACCCGCACAGCGTAACGAGGCATTCGCGTTAACGCGCCTTTGCGATAGCTTGGGTCTAGGCTTAGGTGTTGTTCTAGGTGGGTTGCTAGTCGGGGCAACGGGTGCGTATCGATCGCTGTTTGTTGTAGATGCCGTTTCGTTTTTGGTGCTGTTTGCTGTCGTTTACTGGTCGATCGTTGAATCGAACCAAGCCACAGGCAATCACGAAGCCGTTAGCGGTTGGCGGCAGGCATTGCGCGATCGACGCTTGCTTACCTATGCCGTGGCGAATGTCCTGTTCACCACCTATCTTGTGCAAGTCAATAGCACCATGCCGCTCTACTTTACAAACTTCCTGTCTGGTTTGCCGACTGGCTTCTCGCCACCAACCCTAAGTGCCCTGTTTACCTGGCATATGCTTGTGTCTGTTGCTTGTCAGTTGCCAGTCGCTCGAAGGCTCAACCGCTTCAGCCGTGCCTGGGGACTCATGCTCTCTGCTGCTTTGTGGGGGGTTGGCTTTCTGCTCGTGTGGGTCACGGGTGTTGTATCGTCTAGTCATTTACTCTGGGCAATCCTGGCGTTGGGCGTACTGGCGCTAGCAACCGTTGCTTATATGCCATCAGCGTCGTCAATCACAGTTGAACTGGCACCCGAATCGTTGCGTGGTGTCTATTTGGCAGTCAATTCGCAGTGTTGGGCGATCGGCTCTTTCATTGGTCCACCGTTAGGCGGCTGGGCGCTGGATCAGTCAGCGTCTGTGGCTCATGGCTTGTGGATCGGGTTGGCGTTGAGCGTGGGGATCGCCATGTTAATTTTGCAACGGCTCGATCGCATGATGAAGCAAAAATCACCTCAAGATTTTATAAGGACAACACTCAGCTAAGGCTCCTTATGCAGCTATTAACCATCACCAATGCGCACACTTCTGATTTCTGGCTTCTGACTACCAATCACTTCTCATTGCCGTCGCTCTTGCAGCTTGCGATAGACGGCTTTTAGATCCACATTGTGATGCGCTAATGCCACAAGGGTGTGATAGAACAGGTCAGCGACTTCACCCGCGATCGCATCCGGCTCATCATCCTTACACGCCATCACAACTTCGGCTGTTTCTTCACCAATTTTTTTGAGAATCTTGTTGTCGCCGTCAGCCAGTAGTTTGGACGTGTAGGAACTTTCGGAAGGATGATCGCGGCGATCGCAAATCACGCCAAACACTTGCGACAGCATGTCCGCTGGGGGCGGAGTCACCGAACTATTGACGCGATGAAAGCAACTGCGCTCTCCGGTGTGACAGGCAATTTCGCCGATTTGCTCCACGCCTACCAGCAGCGCGTCGCTATCGCAGTCGTAGCGGATGGAGTGGACTTTCTGAAGATGTCCTGATGTTGCGCCTTTGTGCCAAAGCTCCTGACGCGATCGGCTCCAGAACCACGTTTCGCCCGTATCCAGGGTTTTCTGCAATGAGTCCCGGTTCATCCATGCCATCATCAGCACGGTGCCATCCAGGTAATCCTGTACAATGGCTGGCACTAACCCGCGATCGTCGTAACGGATTGTTTCTACCGGAATCGATTGCTGTAAATTCATTGCCTCAACCTTCATTGCCGCAAACGCCTCAAGAGTCGGTATCTTCATCTTACCGACTGTCGGTCGTCTCATGATGCCAATCAAAGTGCCGCCCATCAAATGCCAGGGCATTAAAACGAAGCTTGTCCCGTTTATCTTGAGTCACGTTCAATGGACTGAGCAAGAACACTCAAAATGGATTGAACCCTTCTTAGGTTCGGGCGTTGTGGCGTTTAATCTGGCACCGAAGCGTGCGCTTTTAACGGATACCAATCAGCATATTATTAACTTTTATCGCAACATTCAAAACGGCAAAATCAATCGAGATCTTGTCTGTGGTTTCTTACAGGAAAATGGCGATCGGCTCCTCAAAGATGGAGCTAGTTATTATTACGAAGTGCGCGATCGCTTCAATCAGTTTGCCTCTCCGCTAGACTTCCTCTTTCTCAATCGATCCTGCTTTAATGGCGTGATGCGGTTTAACAGCAAGGGTGGCTTCAACGTCCCCTTTTGTCGTAAGCCCCAGCGCTTTGCTCAAAGCTATATCACCAAGATTGCGAATCAAGTTGATTGGGCTGCGAAACAAATGGCAGGCAAAGACTGGGAGTTTCGCGTTGCAAATTGGCACGATACGTTGCTTGAAGCGCAGCCCCATCATTTTGTTTACTTAGATCCACCTTATATTGGTCGTCACACTGGTTATTACAACGCCTGGAATCAGGCAGAAGCAGAAGAGTTAGCGCTACGCACCCAGCAATTACCGTGCGGCTTTGCTGTTTCAATGTGGCTCGAAAATCAGCATCGTAAGAACAGCCATATTCAGGAATGTTGGTCAGATTTAGAGATGCGCGTATGCCAACATTTCTATCACGTTGGGTCTAGAGAAGAGTTGCGTGGGGCGATGTCAGAAGCTCTCCTGATAAAACCGGGTTTCTCTGCCAGCTTAGAACAAACGTTGCAAGGAGCTTTGGAAGTGTCTGTAATGCCCCTCCATCCCAGTTAAAATCAAAGCATTTCCGTTGCGTTTGGTCAGGCTATGGTTACAACTCCAGATCTGCCAGTTGTACAAACGTCCGCTGGGCAGGTAACGCCACTCGTCATCACTTGGGAACCCTTACCTGATGACGTGCCGTTAGAGGATGAACCCGTGGAAAATACAGGTCAACCTCTGATTGCGGGAGCACTCCGCGAATCTCTTGAACTGGTTGGATTCATTCAACCAGAGATGCTGATTGCATCCAACTTTGGGCTGTGTGCAACGGTCAACGGCGATTTAGTTATTAAAGCGCCGGATTGGGTCTATGTGCCATCCGTGCACCCGTCCGAACTCGCAGCAGACCGTAGAAGCTACACGCCTACGTTGCAAGGGGACGTTCCTCTGATAGCAATGGAGTTTCTGTCCCACAAAGACGGCGGCGAATACTCGGTCAAACGGAGTTTTCCACCGGGAAAATGGTTTTTCTATGAGCAAATTCTGAAGATTCCGGTTTACGCAATTTTTGAACCAGCAGATGGACTGCTAGAAATTTACCAGTTGACCGGAGGACGGTACGAATTACAGCTCCTCGCGCCTGAAAATCGCTGCTGGATCGCTGAGATGGGACTATGCTTAGGCGTTTGGCAGGGTACCAAAGGAGAACGCACAGGCTACTGGTTGCGCTGGTGGGACGAAGGAGGAAACTTACTACCGTGGGCTGTGGAACAAATTGCTCAAGAACGTCAACGAGCAGAGCAAGAACGCCAACGGGCAGAACAAGAGCGTCAACGGGCAGAAAAACTGGCAGAGTATTTGCGATCGCAGGGAATCGATCCAGATGCTCTCTAGCGGCAAGCTCCTGAAACCTCTTTCTTAAACCTCTTTGTCTTGCTACCAGCTAAGATAGAATTGTTAAGGCTCCTTTACCAGAAGTTACAGCAATTTTCTGGGAAACCTTTCTAAAGAATCGGTAGTTTACGCCGCTAACAGTTGATAGCCATTGCTGGGCTACAAACAGTTCAGCCCCCTCATCCCGCTTTCATGGCTCTTTCAGAGTCTCTTATCCGCTTTCCTAGTCCCATCCCAATCTCACCGGAACCCGTTATGACTCTTCCTATTCGCAACGTTGCGATTATTGCTCACGTTGACCACGGCAAAACCACCCTTGTAGATGCTCTGTTAAAGCAGGCAGGTACCTTCCGTGAAGGAGAAGAGGTTCCAGACTGCGTGATGGACTCCAATGACCTGGAGCGGGAGCGGGGCATCACCATTCTGTCGAAGAACACAGCGGTGCGCTACAAAGACACGCTGATCAATATTGTTGACACACCCGGACACGCCGACTTTGGTGGCGAAGTGGAGCGCGTGTTGGGCATGGTGGACGGCTGCTTGCTGATTGTGGATGCCAACGAAGGACCCATGCCGCAGACGCGGTTTGTGCTGAAGAAGGCATTAGAGAAAGGCTTGCGTCCGATCGTGCTGGTAAACAAGATCGATCGTGAACGAGCCAACCCCCACACGGCTGTGGATAAAGTGCTGGATCTCTTTCTAGAACTCGGTGCAGATGACGATCAGTGCGAATTCCCTTACCTGTTTGCGTCTGGTCTGGCTGGCTTTGCGAAAGACACGCTCGAAGACGAATCAGTGGATATGAAGCCGCTGTTTGATGCCTTCTTGCGCCATGTACCGCCTCCGATCGGCGATCCAGAAAAGCCTTTGCAATTGCAGGTGACAACGCTTGATTATTCCGACTACCTCGGTCGTATCATCATTGGCAAAATTCACAACGGCACCATTCGAGCGGGTCAACAAGCGGCTCTAGTTACAGAGAGTGGCGCGATCGTCAAAGCCAAAGTGACGAAGCTCATGGGCTTTGAGGGGCTAAAGCGGATCGATATCGAATCAGCTTCAGCGGGCAACCTTGTGGCAGTGGCAGGCTTTGCCAACGCTAACATTGGCGAAACGATTACTGACCCCAACGATCCTCAGGCGCTACCGTTGATTAAGGTCGATGAACCTACCTTGCAGATGACGTTTCAGGTCAACGACTCGCCATTTGCGGGACAGGAAGGCAAGTTAGTCACCTCTCGCCAGGTGCGCGATCGCCTCTTCCGCGAATTGGAAACCAACGTTGCCCTGCGTGTCGAAGAAACTGGTTCGCCCGATAAGTTCCTCGTCTCTGGGCGAGGCGAACTTCATCTGGGCATCTTGATTGAAACCATGCGACGGGAAGGCTACGAGTTTCAGGTGTCGCAGCCACAGGTCATTTACCGTGAAGTTAACGGTCAACCCCGCGAACCTTTTGAAACCTTGGTTTTAGATGTACCCGAAGAAGCCGTTGGTAGCTGTATCGAGCGGTTAGGGCAGCGCAAAGGCGAAATGCAAGACATGCAGGTGGGTGCTGCCAGTCGGACACAACTGGAATTTGTCGTTCCAGCACGAGGGCTGATCGGCTTTCGAGGCGAATTTATGCGCCTGACGCGCGGTGCTGGCATCATGAACCACAGTTTCCTTGAGTACCGCGCTATCAGCGGCGACATCGAAACTCGGCGCAACGGTGTGCTGATTTCCTTCGAGGAAGGGGTTTCGACCGTCTATGCCATGCAGAATGCGGAAGACCGGGGAGTCTTTTTTATCACTCCCGGCACTCGCGTTTATCGCGGCATGATTGTCGGTGAACACAACCGCAACCAGGATTTGGAGCTGAACATCTGCAAGAGCAAGCAGCTAACCAACCATCGCGCCTCTGGTGGCGAAGAACTGGTACAACTGCAAGCTCCAGTTGATATGAGCCTTGAGCGTGCTCTAGAGTACATTGGCTCTGACGAGCTGCTGGAAATTACGCCCCAGTCCATCCGCTTGCGGAAAGTCGACAAAGCGAAAAAGATGGCAGGCAGGAAGTAAGTATAAAGGCTCAAGGCTAAAGGATTAACTCTTTTAGCCTTGAGCCTTCATCTTTTAGCCTTTCTTTTTTAGGCGTGATTAAATTCGCGGTTGGACGATCGCGCTGGGTCAAAGCCCTCATTCCGCACTCGCCGACGCAAATCGCCTGCATCAGGTGAAGCTATCACCGCATCATCCGGGCTGATTTTGCCCAATAGCACCAAGTCGCATAATGCCTGGTTCATCACCTGCATACCCTGATTGGTGTCCGTTTCCATCAATTGAAACGCGTCTGTTTCTTGACCCTTCAGCAGATAATCCTGCATGGCTGGTGTGTTGATCAGAACTTCGTGAACAGCCGTGCGTCGTCCGTCTGTCGTGGGGATCAACTGCTGCGCGACGATCGCCACCAAGGATTCCGTAATCTGCACCCGCATCGCTGGCTGTTCATCCGGGTTATAGATATTGAGCAAGCGGCTCAGGGCGTTGATTGCATTCCGAGTGTGCAATGTGCCTAAGACCAAGTGACCTGTCTGAGCCGCTTTGAGAGCAGTCTCGACGGTTGTCCGATCGCGCATTTCCCCAATGAGAATGACATCCGGATCTTCCCGCAGCACGGCTCGCAGCGCCTGGTGGAACTCGTGAGTATGCAGTCCCACTTCTCTCTGGCTAATCAAACATTTCTGCGAGGGATGAACGTACTCAATCGGATCTTCGATCGTGACTACATGCCGTGTCATGCTCTCATTGAGATGCCGCAACATTGCTGCCAGCGAAGTCGATTTCCCAGATCCAGTGGGACCCGTAATCAGAATTAACCCTTGCGGTTGGCTTACCAGATGCTTAAGGACTTCTGGCAGTCCTAAGCCGTTAATGGACGGCACTTCAAGCGAAATCAACCGCAGTACGATCGCGCCCCCAGTCAAAGTCTCAAAGCAGTTAACCCGACAGCGTAGAAAGCCTGGATAGAAAATAGCGGTATCCAGCTCTTTGTGCTGCTCAAACTCCTGCCGCTGCTTAGGCGACAAGATTTCTGTGAGATAGTCTTCAAACAGCTCAGGCGTGACTTTCAGTTGGTCTCGTGGCTGTACCATCTGACCCCGTACGCGGAACCTGGGCAACTCACCAATACGAATGTGAATGTCAGATGCCTGTCTAGCATGAGCATCGCGAACCATTTGTTCAATAGAACTGGTTTCTTTGGTTCGCCCTTGTGCAGCCATCGAAAGGGGCGGTGGGGGCGGGGCATTGGGTGGTTGATCTCGAGGGCGGGGTGCGGGTGAGCCGGACATTGGTATTTCTCTGGTAGGTCTTTCGTTGGGCAAAGCCATCACACTGGCACAATTTAGTTCAACGGGTTGCAACCTGGGTAAACTAGCCTGAGATGGCTAACAATCGTGCTGATACTAACTAAGAACTTACTGACACGCCTGATCATCCACTTATTGTATCGAGTCTTGCAGTGATCTTAGTATTGCTGTTGCTAAGTTGCATGACTAAGCTTGAACGTAATGACGATAACAGACTTTGAACAGTGTGAAATGACTTTCAATTTACCGACTGCAAAACTGAGCTAAAACTTGCCTCAACTTTAGTGCGTCTAACGTAGCAATTTTGATGAACATTGCCAAACGGATTGCCAACTGGCTAGAAGCCCATTGGGTGACACCTGCTTACAGCGGCTGGTTACTGAGTGGCTTATCTCTCTTCTTCTTCGTATCAGCTACCAATACGTTAGCAGGTTGGCTTTATGTGATCAGCGGCATTAGCTTTGCACTCTTGGCGATCGCCGCCATCTTACCCGAACGTACGCTGCGTGGCATTCAAATTCAACGCCACCCCATCAGCCCTGTAACGGTCGGCGATTCCCTAGCGATCGAGTTGCGGTTGACGAATACAACGAAACAACCCAAGACGTTAATTCAGGTACAAGATTTGCTGCCGTTTTTGATCGCTCCACCGGTCTCAGCCGCGATCGAAATCATTGCACCGCATAGTACTCATCACTGGCTGTACCACCAACCAGTCCAACGACGTGGCATTTACCGCTGGCAAACTGTGCACTTGCGAACGGCGGCACCGTTAGGGCTTTTTTGGTGTCGGCGATCGCAGTCAGCACCAGCTTTGGCGATTGTTTATCCGACGGTGCTACCTCTAGTCCAGTGTCCCTTAGTCGATGCGGTTGGTCGTGATGCTAGCTTGCAGTTTACCCGCGATCGCCGTGCTCAGGCAGCGAGTGAAGGACTCACGCGATCGCTCCGTCCTTACCGTTGGGGCGACTCCATTCGCTTTGTCCACTGGCGCACCAGTGCTCGTTATGGCGCGCTGCGAGTGCGAGAGCTAGAAACACTGACTAATGACCAAGCCTTAATTATTTGTCTGGATAGCGCCACGTCTTGGAAACAACCTTCTGATGGTTTAGGCGCGACTGAGCCTTTTGAGCAAGCGGTTGTCGCGGCTGCCTCTCTGTATTTTTATGCGACCCGTCGTAACCTTAGCGTCAAGCTTTGGACAGCAGGCACAGGACTCATCCAAGGCGGTCAAGCCGTGCTCCAAGCCTTAGCAGGCGTTCAATTTGGCGAAGACGGTACGGAGACCTTACCAGATGTGCCACTGCTTTGGCTAACTCAAAACCCGACTGGGCTATCGACCTTACCGCCTGGCAGTCGCTGGTTACTCTGGGCAAGGGAGAAATTGGAGCAGCCAACCTCAAACAGTCCGGGGCTTTTAGTCCAGCCAGACCAACCGCTACAGCCGCAGCTTCAAGGCGCGTTAGAGAAGCAGTTAGGAGGTGGGTGAGGAGTGAGGAGTGAGGAGTCTGTAAGGGAGGAGTGGGATATGAGCCACACTTATCGTCGTAAGTAGGGAGGCACAATTATTTGTAGGATAGGTAAAGCCGTTCCGGCATCCCAGAAAAGCGGAGCGTAACCCATGCGGGCGTAAATCCTTTGGCATGGCTACGCTAGGGGTTTCATGCTTCAATCCAACCTACGTGCATCTTATATTTAATTCCACCCACCTACTCACTAGCTTTGTTTAACGGGCACTAAGTCAGATTTGAACATACAATCGAGCCATAGCGCTGTGCCTTTAGAATTGTAAAATAACCGCAGCGATCGCTCAAGGCTAGCGAGTTCCCACAAGTCATCAAGGGTTAAGGATGATGGTAGCGATCAAGCCATGTCAACTGTCAACGTCCGTTTAGGCAAACGTGCAACTCAAGCCATGTATGTCCTTATTGGTGGCGCAGGATTGGTCGGGTTGGGCTTAGCGCAGCGGTTGCTCGATCTGGGGCACACGGTTGCCATGATTGACATCGATCCAATTGCCTGTCGCTATGCTCGTGAACAACTAGGTGTCATGGCGTTTGAAGGCAGTGCTGTGAGTACCGAAGTGTTGCTTGAAGCGGGGATTCGTAAGGCAGATGCGCTGGCAGCCGTGTTGCGAAACGATGCGCTTAATCTGGCAATGATCACCCTGGCAAAGCACAACGGTGTGCATCACATTCTGGCAAGAATGCGACACCGAGATTTTGCAGAGCCGTATCGAATTGCTGGGGCGACGCACGTTGTCAATGCGATCGATTTAGCTGTCTCGACAATGGCAAACGCGATCGAATACCCACAGGTAGAATCGATGATGCACTTCGAGCAAGGGCAAATAGAAGTGCTGAAACTTGCGATTCCTGAACATTGCAATGTGGTCGATCGTAGCGTGGCTGAAATCGCGCAAGATCCTCGGTTCCCCTCGGGTTCGCTGATTATTGGCTACCAACCGCACCCACACATGGCTCTGGCAATTCCCAATGGCAACACCATCTTAGAAGCAGGCTCAACGATTCTGATTGTGACCAAACCTGGTTTAATGCGCGAGATGATTGACTTTGTAGAAGGTTGAACGCAAGTACTCGTTTGCACCTACTGATTGGCAGAAACATCAGCGACAGCGACAGCAAAGCGGCTAATGATAGAGGCGCGCTTCCAGCCAAACACGGACTTCCGCTTCAGATTCCAAAAAGACCGTTTGCCCAGTGCGTGGGTCGTAAACGTTCCACCACGTTTGACCCGTTTGATCCAATGTTTGCCGAATTTCAGGCTCCACCTGCGATAACTGCTGTCCAAAGCCTAGCGGTCGGTTCAGTAAGCTCCAGAGTTTCCCCCTCGCAGAGACTCTGCAAGCTCGATCGCACGCTAGCTTCAAACGTCGCTCCAGATATTCCACTTGGCACTCATAGTCGAGTTTGC
>JACMKO010000502.1 GCA_014380065.1 Leptolyngbya sp. ES-bin-22
CGGAGGGTAGTTTTGGCTAGACGCAAACATTGTGATGGCTAAGCGTTTCTCTTCACAAAACAGCTTTACAGACAACAGTTGCAGTGACAGTAGAAGTAGCAGTGGGATTAAACGTCTTGCCTCACGATCGCCTACCAAACTGGGGCAGACCTTTGGTGGCAGACATGGAGGAAGCAGCGAGTCCATACCCGCTGCTTCCATCTTTAGACCATTGGCTGGGTGATCTTAGCGTCGGTTAGCCGCCAAATTTATCTTGGACTTTCTCAAGAATGGTCTTGACATTCTTCTCGACTGTGGGCTTTCCGTTGGTATTGGAAGGTCGCTTCATCTCGTTCAGACCAGCTTTACCTTGCACTTCATTCAACGCGCCACCGCTTGCCTTCTCTTGCGTTTCGCTCAATGTGGGAGGATGATCGGTCGCAATCGTGTTTCGCGATTCCTGCTCATACTCTTTAGCTGCCTTGTTTGCTGCCGCATTAGGCTCACCCTTTATCGGTGTAGCAAACGCAGGGGTAGCGGAAGAAAACAGCAAGACAGCACAAAGACAAAGTGTCAAAAAATAACGAAGGGGACGTAGAGCTGTTAAAGCATCTTTCATAGCGGGTTCCTCCAAGCTATAGAAATTAGGGTTGAAAGGCTAGTTGCTCGGAACAACTAAGCCTTCTCTATCTACCCAGATTTGTACTTTGACGCACATCTACATCTCGATGGATTTCTGCCGCTACGGTTGTCAAGGTTTATCTCTCTCAGGGGTGATTGAAATGTCAAGATGCCTGCGACGAAGCAGTTTAGAAAACGGGAGTTTACGCCTGTTGTCTGGAACTCTGCCTTGATAAAGCATCATAAAAATGCTTTGAACAATTTGCCGTTCAAAGCGGGAGACTCGGTGGCAGCCACCATACCAAAGCTTGCCATGAACGCTATGGATGCTCCCTCACCCTAGCCCTCTCCCAACGGGCGAGAGAACAAGACTTTCACTGCCCTTCTCCTCGGTGAGAAGGGTTGGGGATGAGGGCAAGACGTGTAGTCTTTGTTCATTGATTTGGTCTTAGTACTACTGGATGACGATGTGACGTTGAAGTGTGGGGACGAGCGGGCTAACGCTACCGTCAACGGTTCGGTTGCCTAAAATCGCTACACTAGAGAGGCAGTTGATTGAGCGAGAATTGGGGCGCTTAATGACCCTGATTAAAAACGAGTTCGAGTAACGATCCAACCGCTTTGGACTTCCATCGAGACTATGGCACAATTTAACATTCAAGCCCCTTTCGAGCCGACTGGTGATCAGCCCAGCGCCATTAAAGGCTTGATTGCCAGCATTCAGGCAGGCAACCACTATCAGACGCTACGGGGCGCTACGGGTACTGGCAAAACGCACACAATGGCTCGTGTGATTGAGCAGCTTGGCAGACCGGCGCTGGTGCTGGCTCATAACAAAACGCTGGCGGCACAGCTTTGCAATGAACTGCGTGAGTTTTTCCCCGACAACGCCGTGGAATACTTCATCAGCTATTACGACTATTACCAGCCTGAAGCGTATATTCCCGTTACCGATACTTATATTGAAAAGACGGCTTCGATTAACGAAGAAATTGACATGTTGCGACATTCGGCAACGCGATCGCTCTTTGAACGGCGTGATGTCATTGTCGTCGCATCGATTAGCTGCATCTATGGCTTGGGCATTCCCTCAGAGTACCTGAAAGCCTCAATTCCCCTGCGCGTCGGCACCGAGATGAATCCGCGCCAGATCATTCGCGATCTCGTTTCTGTGCAATATACGCGCAATGATTTGGATTTGGGACGAGGCAAATTTCGGGTCAAAGGCGATGTGTTGGAGATTGGTCCCGCTTACGAAGACCGCATTATTCGCGTGGAGTTCTTCGGTGACGAAATTGATGCCATTCGCTATATCGATCCGGTTACAGGCGGCACGCTGCAAAGTATGGACGGGGTGAATATTTATCCTGCCCGTCACTTTGTGACTCCAGAGGAGCGGTTGCAGGTGGCTTGTGAGGCGATCGAGCAAGAGCTGAAAGCCCGTCTGGTCGAGCTAGAAAGAGACGGCAAGCTGCTGGAGGCACAGCGACTTGAACAGCGCTCCCGCTATGACCTGGAACTTCTGCGCGAAGTGGGCTTTTGCAACGGGGTGGAAAACTACTCCCGACATTTGGCAGGACGAGAAGCAGGATCGCCTTCGGAATGCCTGCTCGACTACTTCCCTAAGGATTGGCTGCTCGTCATTGACGAATCGCACGTCTCGATTCCTCAACTGCGCGGCATGTACAACGGTGACCAGGCGCGCAAGAAAGTGCTGATTGACCACGGCTTTCGGTTGCCCAGCGCGGCGGACAACCGTCCCCTCAAAGCGGAAGAATTTTGGGGCAAAGTGAACCAATGCGTTTTCGTCTCTGCCACTCCGGGCGAATGGGAGTTAGACCAGTCCGGCGGCAAGTTTGAGAGCGAAACTGAAGCGGGTAAAAAAGGCTACATTGAGGGTACAGGTCACGTTGTCGAGCAAGTCATCCGTCCCACAGGTGTGCTCGATCCTGAAATCTTTGTGCGTCCGACTACGGGACAGGTCGATGATTTGCTGCACGAAATTAAAGAACGTCTTCCGTTGCAAGAACGTGTTCTGGTCACAACGCTGACCAAGCGGATGGCGGAGGACTTGACCGAGTACTTCCAGGAACGTGGTATAAAGGTGCGCTACCTGCATTCCGAAATCAACTCGATCGAGCGTATCGAAATTCTGCAAGACCTCCGCAACGGTGAATTTGATGTTCTCATTGGAGTGAACCTGCTGCGGGAAGGGTTGGACTTGCCCGAAGTCTCGCTCGTCGCCATTTTAGATGCGGATAAGGAAGGATTTTTGCGGGCGGAGCGATCGCTCATCCAGACGATCGGACGCGCTGCCCGTCATGTGAAAGGAAAAGCCATCCTCTACGGCGACAACCTCACCGACAGCATGGCAAAAGCCATCAGCGAAACCGAACGCCGCCGCGTGATTCAGATGGCGTACAACGAGAAACACGGCATTACACCGACCTCCATCATCAAACGCACCAATAACTCGATCTTGACGTTCCTTGATGTATCTCGCCGCCTCAACGCTCAAGAGCTAGAGCAGGTCTATGACCATTCGCAGGATTTGCCGCTCGAAAACCTTCCCGATCTGATCGTGCAACTCGAAGCTCAGATGAAAGAAGCGGCGAAAAAAATGGAGTTTGAAGAAGCCGCGAAGTACCGAGACAGAATCAAACATCTGCGAGACAAACTTCTCGGTCGGTAACGATGGTGGGCGATCGCCCTCTCCTGCCTTTAACCCTGTCACCTGCCAAGACCCGCAAAAAAGTCGATCGCCCCTCCGCTATTTGCCAATCCCGTCGCAGAGATGGCAATCGCTAGCTACCGTGTCCCTATTCGTGCGACGCATCACACAATCGCTAAAACTGTCTAACCCTAAGCTGCTTGCTCAGCTGAAAAGCGCCCATTGACTCGCTCGTACTCATCTTCTAGTAACCACAGCCTTGCTTCTTCATAAGTAGGACTGGAAAACACCACTTGATAATTTTGGGCTGGGTCATAGATGCCCGTGTTGCCTGTGCGATCGCGGCGTAAAACCAGCGTCTAAGGAGGAAATGACGTTGGATCAATCTAGAGTTCTGTAAATTCCCAATGCTCAGCCAGTTTAGTGACTAATTCGAGTGCGAGGGATGACATGGTATCGGGTTCCTTCTACTATGGGCAATACATTCAAGCTTATAGTTCCTACCGTCACATTGAATTGACTCTGCCCTACGCCCCCGCTTGCTCACCTGTTGAGAACGGTTGGTCCAAACTCAAGAGCCTTCTCCGTCGCCTTGGCGCAAGCACCGATCCTGATTTGCTTACGACCTTGGATGATGCCTTTGCAGAAAGCACAAAACAGCCGTGGGTAAGTTGGTTTACCCACGGTTGCTACTGGATCTCAGAAGCCTGATAGCCGCTATATTGCCGTTCAGAACTCGAACCACCATGGTTTTTACTCGAACGATCGAGCTTTTCACTCGGAGTGCCGAACCTGGAACTCAAATTGCCAGATTTTTTCCTTGAACAATGCCGCTCAAAATTGCAACTGCCGACATTAGAGGGGCGAAGCCGGTGGTCAGTTAGCATTCGGAAAGCGCGAAAAATCGTTGCCCGGATGCTTCGCCCTTGATTACTACCGCTGCGTTTATAGCATCGTCAGTTCGCCTGCGACTTCTAGACGTGTGACGTTGCTCATCGTCATAAAGCTTTCCGATAGGGTTTCAGACACCGAGGGACTGATCCATCCCATTTGTTTTAACAGATGAATGGCAACCGCATATTTCGCCCGTTTTGCGCCGTCCATCACCTTGATCGCCAAACCCATCCCTTCGCCCAAGCGCCCGACACATTGAATGCCCTCGGCTCCAGCTTTACTGACCAGTTCACCTTCCGTCAGGCGCATCAGTTCAGTATCGAACTCACCGTCGCCAGACACCATTGCGGGATGGTACGTCATCGCACGCACGATGCGTTCCATGTCGAGGCTATCGCCCGATGCAAGGCGAGCATAGAGTGAGGCAATCTGCCCTAGCTGCATAAAATAGGTTGGCGCACCGCAGTCATCACGAGCGCTGATAAACTCTTCGGCGGGCATTCTGAGCAGTTCGGCAACTTTTTGCAGAATCAACTGCTGTACGGGATGGCTGCGCTGGAGGTAGCTGCTGAGCGGAAAGTTACGCTGCTGGCAAACGGCGAGCATCCCGGCGTGTTTGCCAGAGCAGTTGTATTCCAGACGACTCCGCTTCCCGGCAGGAATAGGGCACTGGAGCACAGTGGGATCAACATCAGCGCGCCAGAGAATGTTAAAGACCTGCCGCACTTGCTCGATCGTCCCTTTGTGAGAGCTACACATGATCGCCAAATCGCGATCGGTCAACCCATAGCGCTCTAGCGTCCCTGTCGTCGTGACTGCCAATGCCTGAAACGGCTTGAGTGCCGATCGCACGAATGTTGCGGTCTCTGCACTGCCAGCCACCAGCAAATTCCGTCCCCGGTTGTCACAAATGACCGCCTGAACGTAATGCTTGGATTCGATAATACCTTCGCGCAGTAACCGGACTTCCAGTTCTGCGGCTTGTGTGCGTCTTCCCCTTGTCATGCGTAAGACTCTAGCATTGGAAGGGGACGGAGAAAGGAAAAGTTTTGAAGCAAGGGGAGATGGGGATACAGAGGACTTCTTAGTTCTAAATTCTATCCGACTCTCGGATGCGTTTTACAACAACTGCCATGCCAATGTGCCAACTATGAGCGCGATCGCCAGCACTCCAAACGTTTGCGTGAGGCGTTTGAGAATGGGTTGAATTTGATATGTCACCACCAAACGGTCTTGGGCAAGCATTTCGGGTGGCTTTGCCCAAAGCTGTCCGTCATACCAACCAGACTCTTCGTAAAAAATGGTGGCGTTGAACAAACGAGATTGAATGTACGTCCAGCCCAGATACAGACGGATAAGTACCAATGACAAAAATAAGGCTGCTCCTGCCATGCCAGTCAACGCAAACTGAGCAGGGTGTTTGGCGGGCGGGAAACTGGCGGCGGCGATCGGTCCTGCAAGGAGCCAACTCCAGCCCCAAAGCCAAAGCAGCTTGCGAATATATGGCGGTAGATCGAGCGTTGCCCACCGAAAAAACCAGGATTCTTTCAATTCCTGGTACTCGTTTAAGGGCTGCTGCTCAAACGGAACCGGGCAGGGAGAGACAGAGGACTTCATGGCTAAGCCATCCGATAGCAAGCTGGCACACTCTACACTATAAACGACTTAAGCCGCAGGCACGAGGGGAAGCGCCGCTGCTTATTTCGCCTGAGGCTTGCTCAAGAGAAACCACCACAGTTCTGCACCAATGAGCGCCATACCACCTAGCGTAACGGCTAGTTTAAGCGCTAACGGCTGTGGCATTGGCTGCAAGGTTTTGGGCGCGGTGAGGTCGTTAGTTTTGGTGTGGGATGGGGCAGCAGATACCTGGACAGCCCCTCCAAGCAACAGCAGCAAGCCAATCAAACTACTAGCCAGTTTGCGCTCTAAGGGGACTGATGGTTTGAGTCGATCGTGTGACATTAGTGAGCCGTAAGGATCGTGGATTTAATCAGGTGCAATGCTTTCTGTAGGGACGTTACATGTAACGTCCCTACAGAAGAGAGGTGTTTCAGGTTAATTAATCCACGCTCTTAAGCATGGGCCGAAAGTTTCGCAGCCGTAGGGCATTGCTGACAACAGAAACGGAGCTAAATGCCATTGCGGCTCCCGCAATGATGGGATTGAGCAGCCAGCCAAAGAACGGAAACAAAATGCCAGCCGCGATCGGAATCCCAGCAACATTATAAATAAACGCAAAAAAGAGATTTTGGCGAATGTTCCGCATGGTGGCACGGCTAAGCTGAATGGCAGTCACGATCGCCCGCAAATCGCCTGAAATCAACGTAATGTCGCTCGCTGCGATCGCTACATCCGTTCCCGTCCCGATCGCAATGCCCACATCTGCCTGAGCTAATGCAGGCGCATCGTTAATGCCATCGCCTACCATTGCGACAATCAGTTTTGAGTGGCGTTGCGGCGCTAGAGAGTTTTGAGTTGTTTTCCAACTCCCAACTCCCGCCTCCCGCCTCCCAGGTTCCTGAAGCGATCGCACCACCGCTGCCTTTTGCTCTGGTCGCACTTCAGCAAAGACGCGCGTAATGCCGACCTGATGGGCGATCGCTTCCGCAGTCGGGCGGTTGTCTCCCGTCAGCATCACCACCTCTAAACCCATTTTTTGCAGCGCCCGTACCGCGTCCGCTGACGACGCTTTGAGCGTATCAGCAATGCCCATCAGGGCTTCAATGTGCCCATCAACCGCAATCCACACCACCGTTTTACCCGCTGTTTCCCAGAGGGCTTGATTTTCCTGTAAAGGTGCTGCTGGCGATGACATAACCGCTGTATCGATGCCTAGTTCCGTCATCCAGCGGTGCGTACCGATCTGCACAAGGCGATCGGTGACCATTGCCTGAACACCGCTACCTGCGATCGCCTCGAAGAGAGGGAGGGGTGAGGGGGAGAGTTTTGAGTTTTGAGTAGCACTAGCTCTTTGAGAGCTACTTCGTAAGTGCGCCGCTGCGCTAGAAAGTTTTGAGTTCTCTGTCCCTCTACTCCCGACTCCCGACTCCCGACTCCCGACTCCCGACTCCTGTCTCTCCACATACCGCACGATCGCCTCTGCCAAAGGATGCTCTGACTGTCGCTCAACAGCAGCAACCAGGCGCAAGAGCCTCAGTTCATTCTGGTTTGCAGTGCCTTGAACGGTGACAAAATCCGTCACTGTGGGTTTGCCTTCGGTGAGAGTGCCAGTTTTGTCCAGCACGATCGTGTGAATCTGGTGAGCAAGCTCCAGGCTTTCCGCACTTTTAATCAAAATGCCGTTTTCAGCGCCTTTGCCTGTGCCAACCATAACGGACGTTGGCGTAGCTAAACCAAGCGCACAAGGGCAGGCGATGATTAGCACTTCTACCGTGGTAATCATCGCCAGCGTAAGGTTGCCCGTTGTGATGAACCAGAGGACGAACGTGCCGATCGCAATGGCAATCACGATCGGCACAAACCAGCCTGTAATTTGGTCTGCCAACTGCTGAATGGGTGCTTTTGAGCCTTGCGCCTGCTGCACGAGCCGGACAATTTGCGCCAGTACAGTATCTTTGCCCACGCGCGTTGCCTGAAATGTGAAGCTGCCTGTTTTGTTCAGCGTTGCGCCAATGACCTCATCGCCCGCTTGTTTTTTGACGGGCAGGCTTTCCCCTGTCACCATCGCTTCATCGACGGTTGAGCGTCCGTCAAGCACGTTGCCATCTACCGGAATGGTTTCGCCGGGACGCACCAGCACAACGTCATCGATCGACACATCGGCGATCGGCACATCCATTTCTTGACCGTCACGTATCAGCCGTGCCGTGCGTGCCTGTAAGCCAATGAGCTTACGGATGGCATCGGACGTTTGCCCTCTAGCACGGTGCTCAAACAGCCGTCCCAAGAGAATCAGTGTAATGACGATCGCCGCCGTCTCATAGTAAACCTCTGGTGTTAGCCCCTGGTTGCTGAAGAACGTTGGCAAAACCGTTGCAAACACAGAATAGCCGTAGGCTGCGCTCGTTCCCAGCACAATCAGCGTATCCATCGTGGCGGTACGACGCTTGAGCGTTTTCCAGGCGTTGCGGTAAAACGCACCACCACACCAAAATTGAACAGGCGTAGTGAGTACCCACTGCACCCAGGGATTGTGCAGCCACGTGGGTATCAGCGGTAGATGTAGCCCAGTCATAGCTGGCAGCGATCCAACGACTAGCAGCAGGCTGACGATGCCGCCAATGGCAACTTTGCGCAGCAGCGCGCCCTGAATAGCCGCTTGAATGGCAGTTTCAGTACCATCGTCGATCGCCATTTCTTGCAGCAAATCAGCCCCATAGCCTGCGTCGCTGACCGCCCGTTGCATGACTGCCAGATTAGTTTGCTGCGGGCTGTATGCCACCGTTGCTTGCTCAGCGCCAAAATTGACCTGAGCCTCGGTCACTCCAGGCACAGCCTGAAGCGCCTGCTGGATGTTGTTGGCACAAGCTGCACAACTCATGCCCCGCAGCTTCAGGGTAAGGGTTTCCATGAGGTTGTTCGTTGTTGGTTATTGGTGGTTAGAGGAAGGCAGAGGGCAGGAGGCAGAAGGCGAAAAGCGAAAGCGAAAAAGCAAGGTTAGCAGCCAGCCTTAACGCAAAACTTCTCACACTTCCCACCTCACCCCAACGTCCCTACGAGCTGATGGACTGACGAGAGTCTTGAAAGGCTGCTTGCTCCGTTGCTCACCCGCCCGTGATTAAAAGTCCGGGCTAACGGCGTTAAACCCGTTGTAGGCTTTGCCTTCCCGAAGGATAACGGGTTGCAAGACCCTTGCAGTCCTCTTGAGAGGACTTTATTCTACTAGCCCGCAGTTTCAGTGCAGGGCGGGATCGGTGATGGTTGTAAGATTTGCCAGTCAACCAGTCCTACGAGACAGGATAACCAGCGCTGGCGATCGCCGCTTTCACTGCAACCTCTGACTGTTGAGTGTCAATGTTGACCAGTTTCGTCTTAAGATCGGCATCGACTGTAGCGGTAGGGTCGATCGCGGCTACTGCCTGAGTGATGGTGTCTGCACACGCAGAACACGCCATGCTTGGAACCGTTAGTTGTAATGTCATAACCAAACCCTGAGTACATGAGATCATGGTAGACCTTCTAGTTAACTAGAGAGTCAACTATCACCCTTGCATAAAAAATTCCCCCACCGTTGCCTGTGCAGCAGTAGGGGAATGAACACGTTAGACCAAGCAAACCCGTTTATTTTTTAAGGCAATCGATCGCCCAGCAGCCCGTTAAAGGGTGTCATCCTCCATGCGTGCCATCACAATGGCGCAAAAGGCAAAGGCGGCAACCAGGGGCATTGGCGACGCAAAGAAATAGCTAAAGGCTCCAGCGGTAATCGCGCTCACTCCAGCGGCGGCGCACCACACTTTTTCTTCAAAGCACAAACCACGATGTGCCTTGATTGCTCTCAAAACTTGAGTAGGAATGGGGACTGGCATCACGGCATGGGGAGGAAACG
>JACMKO010000503.1 GCA_014380065.1 Leptolyngbya sp. ES-bin-22
AAGACGAGTTGTCTGACGATCGCGTTCAAGAGCTCAAAGGCTTTTTGCCAGGTACAATCCGGCGCTTATGGGATGAGGCATAACACTTTATTCGCTTGAGCAAGCAAAAACGAGCAATGAAGGCGAGTCGTAACTAACAGTGTGCACTCGCTTTTATTGTTTCTTCATTAGTGCGTTGGAGACGTTATTTAAGCAGTCTGACGATCGCAAACAAGACAACCTTTCAGCCCTAAGGGCTGCGTGCAAAACGCAGTTTAGTGGGTTGGCTGCAAAACCTTGATCAAGCTTGCGCTACTGGCAGAAGTACACAAAACGTGTCGGCAACTATTTTGCTTACCAATCGTCCCAGATAGTAAAGGTTGTGTTGCACCTGTGTATCGCCATGTTTGGCACAGCATCTTTGCTGCTAAACGTCTGCCGCTCGACTGTACACAATCGTCTAACTATTTCTTGTGATCAAGGAGACAACTATGAGTCAAGCGTTGCAAAATGTGGGCAAAACCATTAACCAAATCGGTAGGATTTTTGGGGTCTTGCTTGTTACCACGATCGCACTTCCTGGTTTGAGCAACGCAAACGCTCAAGTTCGCCCCTCGGCTCCAATTGTTAACCCTCCATTGCCGAGCGAGCAGCAGCCTCCCATTGCGACTCTCAGACCTAGCAACGGCTTGGTTGGTGTCAAATTAATTAATAAAACAGGGGCTGACATTGCTTATCAAGTTATTGGAGATACCCAAGTACGAACGCTGGCAGGACGAGCGACCGCAACGCTACAAGCGTTGAAAACGCCTGCCAATGTAACCTTTTACCGTCGCGATCGCGGCTTTCTCCTTGTCAGTCCGCAGGTGCCGACAACGGTCCCAAACACGATCGAGCTGACACTAACTGAAACAACAGATTTCGCTATCGACAAAACTGCACTCAGCATCGATCCCGATGGAGATGTGTATCTTAATTAGCGAGAGTTGTCTGTGGTTTGTAGCTAGTTGTCTTTTGCTAAAAGCGATGCAGCACTGACTCAAAACGACGGACTACAGACTAATCCGCGTTCACAATCTTGGGCACTTTGAAAAAATCGCCATCACGATCGGGTGCCGATCCCAGCATTGCCTCTCGTTCGGGATGAGATTGCAATATATCTTGACGAAAGACGTTACTGACATCGATCGCTCGTGTCGTTGGCTCAACACCTGTGACATCCAACTCATTCAACTGCTCAAAGTAGCCCAAGATATCACCTAGCTGCGTTGTCAGCATGGTCTCTTCGTCTGCTGTCAATTCAAGGCGGGCAAGATGAGCCACTTTGCGGACTTGTTCGCGATCAAGCATTAGTAGTTTGTTGGGATTAGCTGTTAGCTGTTGGTTCTAACAAAATTAGCTTTGTCATTATTTTCCTACTTAGCTGCTCTTCTCTAACAACTAGCAACCAAAAATCAACAACTTTTTAGAAGTAGACATCAATCTGCGATCGTCCGGTTGTTTTCAGCCAGTTTTGCGCTTCGATGTAGTTGTTGGGCGCAACGCGAATGGCTCGTTTCCAGTATTCAGCGGCTTGCTGAAAGCACTTTTCGGCTTCGTCCTCATCGCCTGCCTCTTTTGCCATTTCACCTTTGTAGTGAAAGATGACCGCTACATTATTAAGCGCTTGAGGCAGTCTAGGATTCACGTCTAGCGCTTGATCGTAGTAGCTCAAAGCGCGATCGTGTTCGCCGTTGCTGGCATGGATCAGACCGATGTTGTAAAGGATGTAGCTGCGATCGTAATCGTCATCCTCTAGCTTGAGCGCTTCGTAGTAGTTATCTAAGGCTTCGGCATATTCCCCGTCACCCTGGGCAGACATTCCGTCGCGATAGTAAGCAAACGCTTCTTTCTCTTTCTTTGTGGCAGGCAGAATCTTCAGAATGATATCTGCCATGACCGTAAAGCTTTTGTCGATGAAGTTGTCGTTGCGTTGAGATCTTGGCATAGACCGCAAATAGTGGTGAGGGGAGTAGGAGAGTCGGGAAGACGTAGCTTTACGACTGTTTACCAGTTTAGCGCTCATTGGGAACTGCCGCGCAGATGATCTAGGGCAGAATTTTGTTTGGCGATCGTGGGAACAAATGGCGCAACAGCAGTAACACTGAAATCTCTGTGTGATAGGAGTCACCCCAATGAGTGAACTCCGTCAGTCTCTTGTGCTTAGTGCATCACACGTTGACAAGACTATGTTCACAGGGCGAACCGCTTTTTATCACTCATCAAAAGAAACAAGTCGCGCATAGTGAGGCTCAGGACATCTACTTAAGGCTTGCATCCTTCATGTGGCGAAAGATCAGTACACGCTAACTCATTCAGTAAAAGCACTGAAGCGCGCGACTCCGCACCTTGCAGGTTGTACTGGCTGTCTGAGCGGTTAAGTATTCCTTTTCAAGCTATGTGCATGTATCGCACGCCTTTCACTCACACCTGCTGACGCAAAAGCCAGGGACTCGGCTACCACACCACGCCCTGGCTGACTCCACCTAGTCATTGAGGAGCTAAGATCTCATGGTAAACAAAAAGAACAAAATGGCAGACTGGCAAGCACAATTTACCAGTCAGTCGTTAGAGCCGATGGGTCTAAAAGCGCTCCCTCTCTTAAATAAGCGGGATTACGCCGATGCTGACATCATTCACCTGGCTGCGTTCATTCGAGACAACCCCAATCCAATTCTGGCGTTTAGTCCCGATGGCGATGTGATCAAGACCAATCCTGCGGCTGTGAAGCTACTCAGACGTTTACAGGTGCCGCCAGGAGCAATTCTGCCAGCAGATCATCCGCAGATTGTAACGGCTTGCCTGACGGGTCACAGAAAAGAATGCACGATCGAAGTCACCGTTAACAACATCTACCTGGCACTGACCTATCGATCGCTGCCTGCTTTTAAGCTGGTGTACCTCTACGCGATCGAGCTAACCGACTATCGGCAAGCAGAGGCAGAACTGCTGCGCATTGCCTCAAAAACGATCGACCTGGCAAAACAAGCCGTGTTGCAACTCCAGGCATTTCGCAAAACGCTACCGCAACCGATCGTGCCAACAGTGGCAATGTCTCAGTCAGAAGCATTGCACCAGGCAAGCTTAACCGAAATGTTTGTCGCGATGGACGGTTGTGTGTTTGCATCTGCGATGGGAGGCACAGAGTAGGGCGACTAGCGGCGAATCGAATTTGCGGCTACATAAACGAAGTCCGCGCAAGCGGACTAATGTTCTGTCAGTGAGCGATCGTCACGACCAGCACTCGCTTTGCGGCATCATCAAGCTAGTAAACCAGGCGGTAGTCGCCTATGCGGTAGTGGTAGTATCCAGCAAATCGCCCTTTCAAGGCTTTAATATTTGGATGGGTACGGGGAGTTTGTTGAAGTTGTTCCAGGCAGCGTGCAATCTTTTTGGCTAACGCTAACGCTGCTGAAGCATAGATTCGCTTGAGGGCAAGACGTGTGAAAGAAGCGATTACCTATCAGGTACTTTTGCAAGAAGTTAGAGATCAAGGCGTTCAGCAAGGGTTGGCGACCGCCGCTCTCAATATGTTGAGGGAAGGAATGACGATCGCACAGATTGCAAAGCTAACTGGGCTGTCTGTACAGGAAGTACAACATCTGAATGAGATTGAGATCGCCTCATCATCTCACGTCGATCCGCTGGCGAGCTTTATTGGTGCGGTGTCTCATGGGTCTCTAGCGCAACAGCCTGATGTCGAGCTTTATGGCGATTAGGATCTTGATTGATACGTGGGGATGGTTAACGCTGCATGATAAAAGTGAAGCAAGGCATCAAGAAGTGGTTGAGTTTTACAACGCCTTCCGTTCCCAGAACGGCGTGATTTGCACAACTGACTACGTGTTGGACGGAACATTTACGCTCTTGTTCAAGCGGCTGCCAGTGGCTCAAGCTAGACGATCGATGGAAACCTTAACTACTTTCTGTCAGAAAGTCTGAGCCTGGAATGGATTACAGCCGATCGCTTTGTGAAGGCTCAAGCACTGCGCCTGAAGTTTTTAGATAAACCGCAAATCTCGTTCACCGATCTGACTTCAATAGTTGTCATGGATGAACTAACGATTGAGCAAGTTCTTACTGGCGATGCTCATTTCATCCAGGTTGGCATGGGCTTCCAAAGAATCCCCTGATCGCTTGCTTCGCTACTCCCGACTCCCCCATCTTCGCAAAATGCTCTTGCAACGACTTGTGCATAAACCGAAGTGACCAGCCAGCGCTTCGCGATCGCACCCACCAACGCGCTGAAGGAAAAGCCGCATTCAAGATTCATCAGGACGTTACAACCGAAAAGCTTGTAGCAGGCATTCATTCAATACTTGTGTATGCTGAGTACCCAATTTGCCCAAGCGTATCCCAACGAGCTGACTATTCAGCGTTGTTATTCTTGTCACCCTGACCTTTGATGAAACACGCAAGCCTGTCTGGGCAAATTCTAGATCGCCTGCGTTCAACGCAAATTCATTAGCCTCAAGAGCGCCAACGCTTTGAGACGAAACAAAGCAAAGCGTAACCTCATCCAGCTTAGCTGCAACCGCAAGGACGAGCGCGGGACGTAGCTTGGCTTGATTTGGGTCTGTAAACGGAAACTCGACGAGGACAAGATCACCTTTGCTTAGCACCATGCGACGGGTTCACCATCATCGCGTGTATAGAGGTCGGGTTCATGGTTGAGAAACTCGA
>JACMKO010000504.1 GCA_014380065.1 Leptolyngbya sp. ES-bin-22
ACATCAAGGGTGTTGCAAACGTGATCCGCCACTTCGTGCCAGCGATGATTGCACAGCAACGCGGCATAATTGTGAATTTGAGTTCTGGATGGGGACGATCGACCTCACCAAACGTGGCATCGTATTGCGCGTCCAAATGGGCGATCGAAGGCATGACTCGCGCTCTTGCTCAAGAACTACCTCCAGGCATGGCTGCGATTCCCCTCAGCCCTGGCATTGTTCATACTGAGATGCTGGAAATTTGTTACGGCGACGACGCAGCTAATTTTACAGCGCTTAAGGATTGGACGGTTAAGGCAATTCCATTCTTGCTTGGCTTGAAGCCGGAACAAAATGGTCAACCGTTGACTGTGCCTGGTTAAACAGGCTGATACCAATTTGAATTGAAAAGGCGGCACATCTTGTAGGGGCAAGGCCTTGCCTTGCCCCTACCCAGCGATTGACTCTGTAGCCGTCATGCTTTGAATTGGTATGACTAGCACGATCGCAGTCGCGTCAGCACCAGCACAATCTCATCAACTGCACCTCTAACAGTGCTCGTTGAGGCACCAGAGTAATTTGTGAGAATGCTGAGCGTCACATCTGGGTAGTTGGGCGGCGTGAGATAACCAGACAAGGCGACCACACCGGAAATGGTGCCAGTCTTACCCTGAAGTTTGCCCTGAGCTGCCGTATCGCGAAAACGGTTTTTCAGCGTCCCGTTTACACCTGCAACTGCCAGCGAGTTGCGATACACCTGTGCGTCGGGCGATTGCGCTATTGCTTGAAGGGTTTGTACCAGGGCTGCGGCACTGGCACGATCGCGGCTTGCCAAGCCTGAGCCATCGACCATACTGTAGCCTGCGGGATTCACACCCAGCGGTGTCAGCGCGGCTTCAACAGCAGCAATACCACTTGTAGTGGCATCCTGACTGTCTGCGAATTGTGTTGCTCCCAGCGTTTTGAGCAGCGTTTCTGCATAAGTATTGTTGCTCTCGCGATTCGTTTCAATCAGCAGTTGCTCTAGGGGAGCTGATTCAACCGCAGCGAGTTCAACTTGCCCAGGTGGAGCAGGTGTGGTTTTGACAACGGTTGTGCGTTGAATGGTGATGTTGGCAGTTGTCAACGCAGTGCGAAATTTATCAATCAAATAATTGCCAGGATTGGGAATGGACACCGCGATCGGCTCTGGCTCTGACCCTGCCCGCAGTTGCCCGCTGACCTGAATCAACCGCTGGTTTACCACACGTACCGCATCAATAGATTCACCACCACTGGCAGAAACCGTTACCGACTGGTTACTGATACGCCAGCCACTTGCATCCGTTGGATCATCCCACTGCACTCGCAGCGGTTGCCCTACTCGTTGTGGGAACAGCGTCAGTCCAATGCCGTTCTGGTTCAGCATCAGGCTATTCACGGGCGCACCATACCCCTGTAGCGTGTCGTCTGCGTCCCAGTTGGGGTTAACCGCAGCACCCCGAAAGTAGGTATCATCGCCAATCAATTGCTCCACTTGCTGCACTCCTTTCTGGCTAAGCTGCTGAGTGAGGGTAGTGAGTTGTGCAGTGGTCAGGCTTGGATCGCCGTGTCCGACAATGCGCAAAGTTGACAGATTGGACGAGGCTCGATCGCCATAAACAGCAGTCCGAAACCGATATTGGGCACCCAACGCTTTCAACGCTGCCGCTGTCGTCAGTAGTTTGTTGTTGGAGGCTGGGGCAAGCAGAGTGGTAGCATTACGGGCAAAAAGCGTTTTGCGGCTAGCGGTATTATCTACCGTCTGAACTAAGATGCCCCAGCGGACTCCAGCTAGCGATGGACGCTGAGTGATGCGATCGATAGCACCTCCCAACTGCGCTGGACAAATTGTGGTTGCTGCTTGAGCTAACAAGTCTGCTTCTGAAAGCGTCTTTAGAGTTGATGCTTGGGCAACGCCTGTAGGAAGCGGTAACAGCAAGCAAGCAGCGGGTATTAACGTTGCAACGTCAAGTCTGACACTACTAACATGGCTTTTGGGTTTCATACGATCGGCATTCAAGGTCATAAAGCATGTCAAGCAAACGTGGACAGGGCTGTGATGGTCATCTACCCTTACAGTTAAGCCTTTTGAGCGTGTAGCTAACGCGAAAGTTCCAGATGCCGCCGCAAGGTTGATCGCGATTTTTCTCTCTCGTGGTAGACGCTATTTGTCCGGGAAGATGAAACGCTAGAGCGGTCAGCTAGTTCTATAGCGTTCAGCTATAACGTTTGCCATGAGAACACGAGATCCTCACGCGCTAGACAAGGAACCGATTGTCTATGCCAAACGATCGCACGGTCATGCAGGGCTTTCCTTTTTAACGACGTTGGCATTTCTCCTCTCGTTAGTGAGCTTAGGCATCAGTGGCTTTCTGGCATACCGCTTGCTCGATCTGCAGCAAGCATTCTCTGTCGTGAATGGTGCGCTCAACCAAAATCCAGCGCTAAAGACCAGTCCAGGGGGGCAGTCAGCTCCAAACCAACCGTCTACCAATCAACCAGCAGAGTCGTCTCAACAGCCTCCTCAGCCAGCGGCTAATCCATCCGGTCAGACGGGGCAATTGACTCAGACCGCGATCGACAATAAAGCGCAAATCGAAATCATCGCCGTTAACCGCATTCAAAATCCCAATACGAAACTGCGTGATTTTGTGAACATCCAATTTCGTGCGCGCCGGCTTGCGCCCAAGACCGATGCTGTGAGCTATGAGCAGGGTGTCATTTATCCCGGCAGTACAACAGCGCGCAATCCCACCACAGGCGAAACGTATCCAGCCGTCGATCGCATCAATCGTGCCACCAGCAATGTCTCTGTGAGCGATTTGAATCCAAACGCGACAGCAGACGCATATGTATGGATGCAGATCCCCGAAAACACTACGGCGATCGACATTCTCATTCCCAAGACCCAAGCCTTTAAGAACGTGCCGATCGCTAACTAGTAGAGCAACTTGAAAGTTCTGCAACGTAGGTTGGGTTGAGCGGTAGCGAAACCCAACAATTCCGAAGCCTTCATGTTGCAAAATTAAGTGTTTAGTGTACTGGTCGGTATTTGGTTGAACCACAGCAGAAAGGTTGGAGCGATCGCTCCAACCTTCTTTGCTTTAAAGCGTTTCCAGCCGATAGCATCCTACAGCTTTGTCCCACACTCGGGGCAAAAGTTGTTGTTGGTGATGTTCTTCGCACCACAGCCGCCACAGTAGATAAGTTCGGCTGCTTTTTCCAACGTTTTACGTTCTGGTAAGCCGACCATTTGGGCATTGCTCTTGCCGGGTGGAATCATGGGGTAGCAGTTCTCATCTCGACGCACGCGGGCATCAAGTAGAACGGGACCCTCGTGTGCCAGCAGTTGCGCGATCGCGCTTTTCAGTTCATCGCGCGTGCTGATCATCATGCCTTTAATGCCATAAGCCTCAGCCAGCTTCACGAAATCGGGCATTCCCACCTCCATATTGGAAGACGAGTAGCGTTCTCCGTAGAAGGCTTGCTGCCACTGACGCACCATGCCCTGCCAGCCATTGTTAATGATGACCGTCTTCACATTGATGCCGTACTGAGCCAGGGTACCCAATTCCTGGATGTTCATCTGAATGCTGGCATCGCCGCTAATACAAATTACCTGCTCATCCGGTAGCGCCACCTTAGCACCCATTGCAGCGGGCATCCCAAAACCCATCGTGCCTAGCCCTGCGCTGGAAATCCAGCGACGTGGACCGTTTTTAAGGAATTGTGCTGCCCACATTTGGTGCTGTCCTACATCTGTTGTGTAGTAGGCGTTGGGAGCCTGAATGCCTAGTTCGACAATGACTTCTTGAGGGGAAAGGCTATCGGGGTAGCGAGGTACTTCTAGAGGATAATCTTCCTGCCAGCGGGCAATGCGGTTCAGCCATGCCTGATTGCGCTGTGGGTCACACACGTCGCCATCGTCATCGCTACGGCGAAGGAGTTCGATGAGCACATGACGCACATCACCCACGATCGGCACTTCAGGCGGACGATTTTTGCCTACTTCAGCAGGGTCAATGTCAATATGAATCACTTTCGCACGGGCAGCGAATTCATCGAGCTTTCCGGTGACGCGATCGTCAAAGCGAGCGCCCACTGCAATTAACAGATCGCACTCTGTGACGGCAAAATTGGCATACGCTGTGCCGTGCATCCCCAACATGCCAACCGAGAGCGCATGATGCTCATCGAAGGCACCGATGCCCATCAGCGTTGTCGTGACAGGTAAACTAAAGCGCTCGGCTAGCACTTTAATTTCAGCGTGGGCATTGGAGGCGATCGCGCCACCACCGACATAGAGCAACGGTTGTTTCGCGTGTCGGATCAGCTTCAGCGCGTGGGCAATCTGACGCGGATTCCCCTTCACGGTAGGACGGTAGCCCGGTAGCTTGATGTCCTCTACCGTCATTGGCACGTAGTCAAACTGCTGTTGTGCAATATCTTTGGGTACATCAATCAAAACTGGACCCGGACGACCTGTCGTAGCGATGTAAAATGCTTCAGTCACAATCCGTGCGATGTCTCGCGGATCACGCACGACATACGAATGCTTGACAATGGGCAGCGTAATACCAAAAATGTCGGTTTCTTGAAACGCATCGCTGCCGATGACATAGCTAGGCACCTGCCCCGTAATGACAATCAGCGGGATGGAATCCATATGGGCTGTCGCGATGCCCGTCACCAGGTTTGTCGCTCCAGGACCAGACGTGGCAAAGCAAACGCCAACCTGACCTGTCGCCCGGGCATAACCATCGGCAGCGTGTGCCGCACCCTGTTCATGCCGCACCAAGATGTGCTGAAACCCGCCTTCAGCCTGCGCCCGATAGATCTCATCGTAGATTGGCAGAATCGCACCGCCAGGGTAACCAAAGATATGCTTGACCCCATGACGCTTTAAGCTATCGATCAAGGCGAACCCGCCAGTTACCCGCTTTACAGCCACACGTTGCAGTTGCACTAGAAAACCTCACCAACCCTTAGATGAATTTGTATCAGACGATGCATTAGAAACTAGAACTTAAGTCTAGTGCGGATCGCGATCCCTGTCGAGCGATTTTGTGCCAGAGCGCTAATCCTCGTAACACCCATTCTATCTAAGGATCAGGGTTGCTAGACAAGCATCTTGCCGTCACCATTTCCTGACATTCATGTGCCTCATAGCTATCACGTTGGCTCAGATTGCTTCCATGAGTGCCTGCCGTTGTTCGATGCAGTCCGCTGCTTTCGCATAGTCGCCGAGTCCGTAGTAGGCAACGCGGAGGCTACCCAGCACCTGTTCAGCAAGACGGTGATCCTTCATTTTGCGGGCGATCGCCAATCGCTGCTCGTAATAGTCGACGGCTCTAGCATGGTTTCCAAGCGCATCATACCCAACGCCAATGCTACCTAGCGCCTGTTCTTCGCCGCGTTGATCTTGGCTTTCCTTGGTTACATGCAGCCATTGCTTGCTGTACTCAATCGAGCGATCGTAATCGCCTAGCGCATAGCAGGCGTTCCCTAGATTGCGCAAAATTTGTCCTTCGGTGCGGCGATCGCTATGTTTCCGTGCCAGCACTAAGCGCTGCTGATAGTAGTCAATCGCTCTAGCGTAGTTACCCAGGGCATAACAGGCATTGCCCAGGTTTTTCAGAATTTGTTCCTCGGTCAAGTCATCCTGGAGTTTGCGAGCAATGACCAGGCTCTGTTCTTCGTAGTTGATTGCAGTTTGGTGATCGCCCAAGGCTTTGTGTGCTAGCCCCAGATTGTTGAGCGCTGCCATTTCACCTCGACAATCGCCAATTTCTTGCGCGATGGTCAGGCTTTGCTGCTGACACTCGATCGCTTTTGTAGGCTCCTTGAGATGACGATAAGCATTGCCTAAATTGCTGAGAATTTTGACAATGCTGCGGCGATCCTGAAGCGGTTGCACAATGTCTAAGCTTTGCCTGGAGTATTTAATGGCCCTTGCATAATCTCTCAGGCTGTAGTGAGTCAAACCCAAACCGCTCAGGGCTTTCCCTTGTCCACAATCGTCCTGGCGATCGCGGCAGAGTAAAAAAGCCTGCTGGAATGTTTTTAGCGCCGCTTCAAACTGCCCTGTCTGATAGTATTCAAAACCCTCGTGCAGTGCCCGTTCCGCTATAGCCTGGGCTGCATCCACTATAAGCGTGCTGGTACAAGTGGCTGTAGAGCCATCAACTGTCAGAGGATCATGCTTAGAGGGCAACACTGTCTCGCGGGAAGATGCAAGCGCTGTCTCTACCGTTGCAAGGTCGCTGTTCATAATTTCGCTGTTTGGGTGTAACCAGCTATGGGGGGTCAAGCTTTTGAAGGGTGATGAACGCTCAAACTGCAAACGTCATCGCTTAGACGTGGCAAACTGCCAGACCATGACTTCGCTCAAATCGTCGCAGTGTACTGTTGGGGTCGATCGCCTTGAGTCCAGCCTACTCACCAGCTTCAAGTCAATTTAAGCCACATACTTGAGCAAATTGCACCCTGGAGTGTGTCTGAGCACCCTTTGAAACAAGACTACCGCTTTAGTGGTGTGGCGTATTCCGTAATTTCCCGACCCTTTTGCATGGCTTTGAAGAAAAAACTCAGTGGAATTATGGAGATGTAGTTTATTCCTTCACAACTGCACTTGGTCCGACGAGAGAACGATACGGCTCAACAAGGTAGTGGTCTGCCGCAACTTGAGTCGCTTCAACCGTAACAGCACGCACCTGCTCCTGAAACTGAGTGTCGAAGTCGATTCCCAAGCCCAGTGTTTCGTACCAGCCGAAGGTTTGAGCAATTTGAGCGTTGGTTTGCTTGCCGAGGGCGTGCTGTCCCAGGATTTTATCTTTCGCTGCCTGCAACGTTTCGGGGTCAAAGGGGTGGGTTCGCAGCCGATCGACTTCTGCCTTTAAGCCCTCCAGAGCGATCGCAGTGTTTTCAGGAGCCGTACCCATGTAGACCACAAACTGCGCTGGATGGAGCCGAGTTGGATAAAAGGCAGAAACGTCGTAGGCTAAACCCCGCTTTTCGCGTAGTTCGACAAAAAGGCGGCTGGACAGCCCGTTGCCCAAGTAGCTGTTGAGCAGTTTGAGCGCAGTGTATTCCTGCATAGAGGCAGTGAGAAGCGGCGAAGCGGTGATTGCACCGTTTCCTAACGTCTCGTCGCGCTCACGAACAACAGCGGGTGCCAAGTAGCCTAACATGACGATCGACTGCTGGGTTTCTTGCGCGATCGCGGCTCTCACGGGCTTAGACGTGATCGCAGGCAAACTCAGAACGGGTAAGGGCGTAGCAGGTGCTTGCCAGTCACCAAAGACCTTCTCTACAAGGGCGATCGCGGCATCAGGCTGAAGGCGACCAGAGAGGCTGATGACGATGTTGTCTGGGCGAAAGTGGGTTTGGTGATGGCGCTGGAGATCAGTGCGCTCAAGCTGTGCCACACTCGCTTCAGTGCCTAAGCCAGACAGTGCGTAGGGATGGTCTCCGTACATGATCCGCCGTAGCTGGTCAAAGGCGATCGAGAACGGTTGCTCCTGCTGTGAGCGGATGGCTTGAATGGTCTGGCGACGTTCTAAATCGATCTCGTGCTGCGGAAAGCTGGGCGATCGCAAGAGTTCTCCAGCTAACTGCAACATCTCGGCAAAGTCTGCGGAGACAGTTTTAAGGCTCAGGAGAAAGTAATCTGTCGCTGAGTCGGTGCCAAGGCTTGCGCCCACGGATTCAACCTGTTCAGCAATCTGTAGGGACGATCGCTGCTCGGTGCCTTTCGTGAGTACAGCCGAAAGCAAATGCGACAGCCCTGCCGTTTGAGGCGACTCCCACTGGCTGCCTGCACGGATAAAGATTCGCGCCGCAACAATGTCTGCGGATGGATTTTCCCACATCAGCACAACCATGCCGTTAGGGAGCACGGTACGGGTTTGGGGAGATTGTTTAATGCCTAAAGTCACGAAATTATCCTTAATTGCGAAGAGCGAACCCTTTCGTAGGGACCTTACATGTAACGTCCCTACAAAGGATACATACAACAGCGTTGAAACATCCCTATGCCTACGACAACAACAACGGTCTAACCACTGTAGCAGCGTAGTGATAAGGAGAGAGATAGCGGTTAGCAAGGCGTTGAAGGTCGGTCGCTTGCATTGCCTGAAGGCGCTGCGGATACGTAGTGGCAACCTGAGGATGAGCAAGGATGCTGTAATACCCGTAAAGCCCAGCTAATTGACCAGGGGTTTCAGTAGAAAAAGCGTAATCGTTGCAGAGTAGGCGTTTACAGCGAGCCAGTTCGGCTTCAGAAATTGGCGTGGCAGACAGTTGGGAGATGCGATCGCAGATAATTGCCTCTACACGCTCCAAATGCTCTGGAGCGAGCCATGCACTGATGGTAAACAACCCTGACTCCCGCTGAAGCGAAAAGCTGCTGCCGATCGCCTGCACTAAATGGCGCTCTTCACGTAGTTCACGTACGAGACGCGATGTGCGCCCTTCAGCAAGGAGCACCGAAAGAATATCTAACCCATACGCCGCTTGCAGTTGTTCATCAAGGTTCTGCGACTGCGAGTCAATTCCTGGACCAATCCATGCCATTAGTAACCGGGCTTGCTCCAGTCGCGGTAAATGGATCTCCTGACGACGGATGTCGGTAATGGGCGGTTCGGCTTCTGACACGTGACGAGGGCAGTCGAGGGGAACCATAAACGACTGAAACGTCTGGCTCACCAGGTCGATCGCCGCGCTTTTGGGAATGTCTCCCACCACCACCACTGTCATGTTCTCTGGCTGATAGTGGGCGCGATGAAACTGGCGCATTTCGGCAGGCGATCGCGCCATCAGTGCCTCCTCCGTGCCCAAAATCGAACGTCCATAGGGATGACGCTGATACACCATCTCGTTGAGCGACTGAAACGCTAGCCAGTCAGGATTGTCGTAAGACTGGTGGATTTCCTCCAGCACCACCTGCCGCTCTCGCCCAAACTCGCTGTCTGGAATGGCCGCGTGTAAGAGCAACTCTGCCATGTAAGGCAATGTTTCTTCCAGGTGCTGCGTCGCTATTGTCATGAAGTAATGCGCGTAGTCGTAGCTAGTGGCTGCGTTCGTGATGCCGCCACGACGCTCGATCGCCAAATCGAAGGCACCGGGAGCCAGCCGCTCTGTGCCTTTGAAAAGCATGTGTTCTAGAAAGTGCGCCATGCCAGCCCAATCGTCGGGTTCGGCGATCGCGCCTGCCTTAACCCAGACATCAACCGCAGCTACCGGAGTCGGCGTGTGCTGGTGAATGAGCGTTAACCCGTTAGCCAACGTTATCAGGTTGGCTGGAAACGGCAGTGGACTGAGAACCGGAGGCAAATCAAGTAGACTCAATAGTTCAGTTCAGGACGGAATGTCTCTGCCTTTACCAAAATTATAGAGAACCCTGGCGTTGTCGAGCTGCGTCTTACGATCGCGTCCCCGCCCCTGGTTGGCTGTAATCCCTGCCGATCAGGGTCATCAGTTCGTGACACCGCTTTTAAAGTGAGGCAAAAGTTAGCGTTTCCTCACATTCCCCGCCCATAGCATTTCAAGCAGCTAACTAATCTCTATCTTCAGGAGGAATTCTGAAGGCTGATTTAACCCGTGCTTATGCGATAGAATCTATACGTTAAGTTCTGTTTCGGTGCGCTTCTCAGACTCTTACAGTCAATTGATTGCAGCGCGATCGCACGTGCAAAACTCACAAGCGAAACTTGTGGATAGGTTTTAGAATCTAAACGCCAATTAAACAGAGAGAAGAACACATGGCATTTGAGCAGTCCCCCCTTCCCTACGACTTTAACGCCCTTGAGTCGCACGGTATGAAAGCCGAAACCTTCGAGTATCATTACGGCAAACATCACAAGGCGTACGTAGACAACCTGAATAAATTGGTTGCAGACACCGAACTGGCTGACAAGCCGCTTGAGGAAGTCATTAAAGTCTCCTTCAAAGATGCTTCTAAAGCAGGTATTTTCAACAACGCCGCTCAGGTCTGGAACCATACCTTCTTTTGGGATAGTCTTGCGCCCAACGGTGGCGGCGCGCCTACTGGCGAGCTTGCTGCTAAGATTGACAGTGCTTTCGGTAGCTTTGACAAATTCAAAGAAGCATTCACGGCTGCTGCTACGACTCAGTTTGGTAGCGGTTGGGCATGGCTTGTTGACGATGGTGGCACTTTGAAAGTGATCAAAACCCCTAACGCCGAAAACCCTGTTGCTCATGGGCAGAAGGCGCTCCTAACGCTGGACGTTTGGGAACATGCCTATTACATAGACTTTAAGAATGCTCGTCCTGCGTTTATCAAGAACTACCTTGATAACCTGGTCAACTGGGACTTTGCCGCTAAGAACCTGGCTGC
>JACMKO010000505.1 GCA_014380065.1 Leptolyngbya sp. ES-bin-22
AGTTCCTTTTCTCCCTGGCTGAAGAGTGGAGCGCCATCAAAGTCTTTGTAAGAACCAGTGAAACTGAGGACGCCATTCTTCAACGTTGGCGTTAATTCAGACGTTCCAGGGCTGTCGGTCTTAAAGGGAAACTCTGTTCCACCGCCGCCTTTTGCCGTCTCAAACTTAAAGCCATCATCGCCAACATAGAGGAAGTCATTCCCTTTGCCGCCAATCAAGCGATCGTGCCCCAGCGAACCGTTGAGTTGACCATCCCCACGCTGATTCTTAAACCCATCTGCTTTGAGTTCCTCATTCTTCAGGCTCTGGTTTGCCTCACCCGTGAGCCGGGAGAAGTGGCTCTCATTGATATCAGAGGCTTTGGCGAATGTCAATGATGCGAGAATGTGACCTTCTCGTTTATCAATGATTAGCGCATTATTCACAGAATCAAGAGGCTGCTCAAGTCCACCTTTACCAGGATTTTTGCCTTGAGCAATAATGATATCTTTAGGGTTGACGCCCTGTAGAACAAACCGATCGTTGGTTGGGTCAAAATCGAAGATCCGGTTGGTGGTCTCCTTACCCAGAATGATGGTGTCTTTACCAGTCCCTGTGGTAATCGTGTTTAGCCCTTGCCCAGAGCCGCGAATGACATCATTACCACCGCCAGCAATGACAGTATTGTTACCACCACCAGGATTCAGAAAATCGCCTTTGTCACCAAAGCTACCCTCGAAGGAACCTTGTTTGCCAACTTGCTTAGCATTTAACGTTTTGGCATCGGCAACGTTATTGAGATCCACATGAAGGTCGAAAGGACCCACCTTAGGTGCATGGTCGTGATCGTCAACGCCAACGGTGGCTGCTGGAGCAGCGGCTTTTTCATCAACTGACAGCGTTTGATTCAGCGCTTGTTCAAGGTCGGAACCCAACACTGAAGAACCTTTTGAGCTGGCTGCCAAGTTAGCATCATTAGCTTTGCCGAGTGATGGATCTGCGATTCCACCAGCATTGTGTTGTTCTTGATGGGTCTTATTGTCAAAACCGTCCATAAGGACTCCTTAAAGTGTGAGAACAGAATGAAGAGTACGACACATCCAGCCTTAGGGAATGAGTCTCAGAACAGTTTTTAGTGGCTGAAGCTTAAACCATACCTTTTGAGCATTGATCGCTTAGCGATAGAGATTGATTGATCTTGTAAGCAAATGCTCACTTAACCATAATCTAAGGTTCAATCAAAACGGTAAATGCAGGCTTACAGCTAAATCGCCGCTGTCGGGGTTGTTGAGCGATCGATCGATTCAAACGGTGTCAATAGCGGTAAACAGTGGGAAAACACCAAATCTGTTAGAGACCCTTCATCCTTAACGGTAGATTGTTGCGATCTCTGTGGCTAATGTATCCCAAGCACTGATCTAACGGCAACCCCCTAGACCAGTTTTAAAACCGAACTGCACCTAATTAGAACCTTTTCAACTCAAGGGTTCTAATTAGCAAGCCAAAACCACAAAATTTTTGGTTTTGAGGAAACCTGTGCTGCTAAACGCTTTTGGAGTCGTTAACGGTAGGCTCGATCGTCACTCAACCGAACTAAATGTGCGCAAGAAAAAGCCTGGTGAGGTGTTGCCACATTCTCACCAGGCTTATAGTTTTGTCACTGAGCTGTGGCACGGTTGATGTCACAGCACTTGATGGTTACACAAGCCGCACTACATCCTTGTTAAGGTTGAGGCGGTTTTCTCCGGTAGCAAAGCCCGCTCTGCCGTCGCCATCAACGTCAACGTTGGAATGGATATTGACGTACAGGGTGCCAGCCAGAAAAGCAGCCTGCTCTTCGGGCGAGAGTTCAAACTTGCCACTCAGTGTGCCAGATTTAGCATCAGTTGGTTTATTCTCGAAGTAACGAACGACGGTCGCATCGGCGAAGTTACCGCGATTGTCACCCGCTGGGCTAAAGTGCAGGTGAGTACCAGAAATGACATTACCTTCTTTGTCTACAGGAACTTTTAAGAAGCCATCGACCAGTGCTTTGGGGTTGGCTCCACTGAGAACCTTAGCATTGGGATCGAGTTCCTTTTCTCCCTGACTAAAGAGCGGCGCGCCATCAAAGTCTTTGTAAGAACCGCTGAAACTGAGGACACCATTCTTCAACGTTGGCGTTAATTCAGACGTTCCAGGGCTGTCGGTTCTAAAGGGAAACTCTGTTCCACCACCGCCTTTTGCCGTCCCTAACTTAAAGCCATCATCGCCAACATAGAGGAAGTCATCCCCTTTGCCGCCAACTAGTTTGTCACGCCCACTAGTGCCCGTCAGTTGCCCGTTACCTTCCTGAACCTTACCAAATTGCACCTCATTGAGCGTGTTGAAGATTTTGTCATCTACCAGACTAAAGCCCTTTCTGTCAGTCTGTTCAATGCCTTGCAGTGCTGTTGCTTTGGTGAATGCCAGCGATGCCAGGATGTGCCCATCGGACTTGTCAATAATCAAGGTGTTATTGATTGAGTCAAGCGGGGTATCGACACCTCCCTTACCTGGGTTTTTCCCTTGTGCGATGACAATGTTGTTGAGATCCATACTCTGAGTGAAGAGCAGGCGATCCTTGGTTGGATCGAAATCTAGAATCAGGTTAGTCGTCTTGCTGTCGAGGAGAATGCTATCTTTGCCACCACCCGTTGTGATGGTGTTGAAGCCGCCACCGCGCCCATCAATCAGGTCCTTATCGCCAGTACCAATGACGGTGTTTCTACCAGCACCTGGAATCAAAAAGTCACCTCTGGTACCGATGTCATCCTTAAACGAAATCTCTTTTCTCAGCTTCGTGAGATCGAGACCGCGTACAACATCAACTTGGCTCAAGGCAACGTGGTTTTCGCGGCTAGCTCCCGCACCTGTGTGATCGTGATCATCAGTTCCAGTTGAGTCACTTGACTTTGTTTTATTGCAGTTACACGCGGCTGTGCCAGCAAACTGGCAAGTTCCCATCTTTTCTCCATCTTTGTTCTGGTCGATCGCCAGATCGGAACCTCCCTTAGAAGTACCTGCTTTGGAGGCTTCTGCTTTAGCTGAAGTGGTGTCAAGACCTGAAAGGTTCTGGTTTAGTGCTTCGTTAAACTTGGAGTCCAGAATTGAAGAACCTTTGGACGTTGCCGATTGACCTAAATCGGACTTGCCGAGAGAAGCATCTGCTAGTCCAGCAGCATGTTGGTCTTGATGTGTTTTATTGTCAAAGCCTTCCATAGAGTTTCCTTAAGAATGGGTTAATAGGACAGTGAGGTTGCTCTAGAGCAACGTTGGTAAGATGGTTCCAATAATGATGCTTAGCAACTAAAGCCTGAAGTGTAGATTTTGAACGTTAATAGTCAGGTATGCAATGGAATTACATTGCCTGAAAATAGGTGTCTATCCACAGCCCAAAGCTGAAGCAGATTGGTAAATGCAGGTTTCTACAGCCAGATTGCCAATGTT
The DNA here is from genome assembly GCA_014380065.1 of Leptolyngbya sp. ES-bin-22. Taxonomy (GTDB): domain Bacteria; phylum Cyanobacteriota; class Cyanobacteriia; order Leptolyngbyales; family Leptolyngbyaceae; genus Stenomitos. The sequence goes on from JACMKO010000505.1 coordinate 3,448, forward strand.
GGTAGTGCTAGGCGATCGCTTCAACGCGAGATCAATGGCTGAAAACAGTGGAAAATTAATCCTGTTAGAGATGCTGAAGCTTTAATAGTGAGCTTCAAACTCTTGGAAAGCGTCTGTCCTCCAGTCAATAGCGTAAAACAAAAAATCATTTAAAAGCAACTTCTTCATACTATTTTTATACAGCGTTCAAGCCTTTCTATTACCTCATGGCATGACCCTCCACATCATTGAAAGATCTGCGGCGTTTTCTACTGCATACTTCTGATGAGCTTGATGGTTTGAATGAATGCTCCAGGCTAGTCCAGCCAGAAGACGATTGATAAAAAATCGAGGCTGCACCGGGTAGCGTCTTAGCCTTGTCTATGGCATAGTTAGTTCGAGTAAGCGCTTAGCACTCGACTAGAGCATAAGCGCTTGCTTTAACCTCTTGAAAGCTGTGTCTACGGCAAGGAGAAAGATTTCTAATGCTATCTACCCTAACGACTTCTAGCTTGAGTTTAACGACCATCAACGGTGAGCCTGCTGTGCCGCTTGAAGCGATGCCAGAGAGTTGGCAACGCATTATGACTGGAACATGGATGACGGAGCCAGGTGTCTATACGGCAATGGCACAAGTATTTTTGGCGAAAAACCAACAAGGACATATCCTTTTTGCAGAGCGCCCTGAGACTGCACATCTTAAGTCTGCTTACTGTGAGGGCAATGGGCTGTTGGCATGGGAAGCCGTGTCTCACTTTGGGGAGGCATTTTTACCAGAAAGCTATCCTGATTTGCAGCAAATTCGGGCAGCGCTACAACCCAGTGATGGTCAGCAACCAGAGCGTCTCGCACTCGTTAACGTGGTGAGCGATCTCTTTGCTGCACTTGGCTATGATGTGCCTGCTACATTCTACTGGACGTTTCTACATCCCCTGCAACGATCGAACTTGTTTGAGGTGCGATCGTTCCGCTTCAGCGAGCAAGATTTGGGCATTGCACGGAAGTTTGATGCGATCCTGCACGGTGGTTATGTCTCGATGCTGCGGCGCTTGATCGATAGTATATCGAGTCAATATGGCTATTTTCTGGAACATGGGTGTGGTTGTGAGAACCATCTGGCAAAACTGAAGCCATGTGATGCACCGTTTACCTATACGATTCCAGCCGAAGCGAGGCAAAAAACGCTCCGTGCCTTTCTTTGGAGCGTGATGGAAGAATACATGCTGTTTGAGCTGCGCTCGGCAACTCGCCTGGTTTATGCAGACAACCTGACGCTCTGATGATTGAGCCACTGACTTAAAGCTAGTAGAACGGGCATCGTTTATCGGTGCCCTTTGTTGCGCTTTACCTATGTGAGTGAACGCTGTTCAAGCGGATCAACATCGCCGACATTGCGGTAAATCATCCACGGATCATCATTGCGATGCAGTAGAGACCCTTGAGCTGTGACACAAATTGCTACAGTCGCCTCTTTGTTTGGTCCCCGGAAAAGGATCGCTGAATCCTCTCGGCATCCACCTAGTTCGTACTGATCGCAGGTGATTTTCTCTTCAACCACAATGAATGTTTTTTGGACTGTTTTGCAATAGATCTGAATCGCTAAAAGGCTTGTTTCAATTTCCTTTAGGCACTCATCTGACGGTAAATCTTTGGCAAGGTACAGAGCGGTCTGAATTTTTTGTTGCAGTTCTTGTCTGATGCACGATCGATGAAGCTGAGCCGCAGCATCGCTACTGTTGGTAGAAATCTGTACTTTTTGGTCAAACAATACAGTCATGGTGTCACCACATCCTAAAGGTCAGAAAATGACGTGGAGAAGCACCCTGATTGAAAAAAGTTGAATGCCTTTAAGGCTTTAACGAGGCATTGCGCAATGAATAGTGCAGATCAAGAATATGTCGATCGCAAAAACAGGGATCACCATGAGTGACTGAACGGATCAATCACGAAGTTTAAGCATTGCAATGGGTCTCACTGGCTACAAGTTAATCAGTTTAAGGACGTACAGTGATAGGAAACTTGAGTTCAAACGGTGCAAAACTTTTATCTTTGGCTTGCCCAGCTAGAACAACTGTATAAGCACCCGGTTTGGGAAACGTAATCATGGTGCGAATGGCTGCGTGTCCTTTTTGATGTCCTTCCATCGCCATGCTTGAAAGTGGTAGATTACGAGCGATCGACTGGTTGTGCACGTTGTAAACCGCAACACGACAGTTGCACGCCGATGGGGAAATCATGCTGCCACCGCGCCGAGCTAGCATAAACTAGGTCAAAGTTGGTTTGCCAGCGTAGGGGAAATCGTTAGGGGCAAGATGAATCATGGTTTCAACATCAGATGCCTTCTGGTTCTGGTGAGCAATTAAAGGTAGCGCCAATGCCAACGGTATGATTGAGCTGCTACAAACAGTCCAAATGAAAAGCGGTAAAATTCTGTGCATGGAGATCTCCTTGTCATTCAAGTGAAGCTCACTTGTTGCTAGTTTGAGTGATGTTCTTCGCGGTGAACAGGTTGGAGATGCCCCTGTGTTTCACTCTTCAATATGAGTTCCTGATATACATCAGTTAGCCTGATCTGCGCTGGAAACGAATGCTTGTGTTCATTCACTGGCGTGTCGTAAAAAGTACAATAGCCTGCCGTGCTGCTGACGAAAGGCACCTTTGATTGCGCTAACGAACGGATTTAAGACCGTCAAACGCTTTAGTAATCTCCTCGGTGACATAACTGATCGGCGCTCTCTGCCGCACTTTAACCAGGGCAGCGATACTCATACCGGGTGTCAGTGGAAAGCGTTCCGCTTTCCGTTCTAGAAATTGGCGATCGAGCTGCACTTCGATCGGGAAAACGGTTGCACCTGGAGCTTGTTCACTCAGCTTAACTGCCTCACTACCAACTTTCGAGACCACTCCTTTGACTGAGCCAAATTCGGTAAAAGGATAGGCATCAATGCGAATATCTACAGGCATACCAGCACGGATGTTGGCAATATCAGCGTTAGCAACTCGCACTTGTGCCGTGAGTGATTCGTTGGGCACCACTTGAAGTAAGGTCTGACCTGGTTGAGACACGGCACCAGGAAGCTTTGGTCCCAACTCAAACACAATGCCGTCAACCGGAGCAAGCAAATCCTGGGTTTTTAGATCGAGCTGCGTTTGGCTCAGTTTCCCATTGATGTCAATAAGCTGACGCTGACTGTCTTTAATAGTGATGTCAAATTTTGCGTCCAAGTCACTTAATTGACGCTGTAAATCTTGCAGCGTGTCGGTCATCTGCTTGCCATCTTGAACTTGTGTTTGCACCCGACCAATTTCTAACTGTTGCTTCTTCAAGAGGGTTTGAGCACGCTGACTTTGCAACTCACTCACACTAATTTTGCGTTGGAGCAAGTTGACGCGAGAGATGGCTCCCTGATCTGCCAGCGGTTTTAACCGTGATAGCAATTCTTGCTCCGCTTGCAGTTGAAATTCTGTTTGGCTTCGTTGGGCTTCTGTCTCGTTAATTTTTGACTGGCTGTCTGAATCTTGCAGACTGGTAATGGATTGTCGATCGCTTAATTGCCGCTCAAACAAGTTATACCGCTGACGTTGTTCTGGAGATAAGTTGCTGGGGTTTCCTGATAGTTGAGCGACCAACAGCAAGCGGGTTTGTACCTGGTTCAGCAATTCGGGCGATACGCCAGCCATACTTCTACCGAGGGTATCCATAGGTCTTCCCTCTCGTGCCGTTCGCAACACTGCAATTTCTTTTACCAGGAGATCGCGCTGAAGCAAGAGTTGCTGCAATTGATTGTAGATGGGAGTTTTATCCAACTGCATCAATAATTGACCTTGTTTCACGCGTTGCCCTTCACGCACTAGCACAGCCGTTACCACACCGCCCGCTCGCGATTGAATGAGCTGAGATTGCGACAGTGGCTCTAGTTTGCCGCTTGCTGTCACCACCACATCGACACGTGCCACGATCGCCCAGCCAGCACCCACAGCGATGCCCACTAAAATCACCTGTGTGATCAGCTTTGTCCAGGGTGCGACCGCTGGTAACGTAACGGTTCGTAGTTCTAAACTTTGCTCAACTTGATCGAGCTTGGTTCGATAACGCCTTTGCAGTGCTCCTAATGGGTTAATTATCCAATGACGGCTCATAAAATTTCTCCAGGTAAATAATTGCTTCAGGAAAGTAATTGCTTCAGGAAAGAATCTCTCCAGACAACCACGTTTAGTTATGCCTCACGCGATTGTTGGGCATAGAGGCAGTAGTAAAGCTGGCGACGAGCCATAAGTTCTTGATGCGTTCCTTGTTCTGCGATAATGCCAGCCTGCATAAACAAAATCCAATTGGCATGAGCGATCGTATTTAACCGATGGGTGATGAAAAAGCACGTACGACCTTGAAAACGCTGCATCAAATTTTGACAGACTCGTCGTTCGGTTTCGTAGTCCAGCGCGCTGGTTGCCTCATCAAAAATCAACAGGCGGGGATTGCGAATGACCACACGGGCGATCGCAAGGCGCTGGCGTTGTCCACCTGATAGTGCTGAACCGCGCTCACCAATTTGTGTTGCGTACCCCTCTGATAGTTGCATGATGAAGTCGTGAGCCTCTGCCACTCGTGCCGCTTCAATCACCAGCTCATCGGGCAAATCTTCAAACAGCGCAATGTTGTCGCGGACTGTGCCTTGAAAAAGCACCGCATCTTGAGAAACAATGCCCACCTGCGATCGCAGCGAGCTTAAATCCACTTTGTTGATGTCGTAGCCATCAATGGTAATGCTGCCGCTCTGTGGCATGTATAAACGCGGCAACAGCTTCATCAGCGTGCTTTTGCCAGAGCCGCTTTGCCCGACAATGCCCACAAACGTACCTGGCGGCACCTCTAAGTGAACATTCATGAGTTGCAGTTGCCCCGGCTTGAAGCCAAAGCTCACGTCGTGGAACTGTACCTGTCCTTCGATCGCAGGCATCCGTAAATAGGTTTTTTCCTGAGCTAATTCTCCTTCCATCGGCGCATCTGCAATATCTGCCAGCAGTTCCATCGAAAGTGACGTTTCTTGAAACCGCTGCCAGAGGCGCGCTAGACGGAGCAAGGGACCAGTGACATAGCCTGTCAGAATCCGAAAGGCGATCAAGCCACCAAGCGATAGTTCTCCCTTCAATACTAGTGACGCACCAACCCAAAGCACGAGCAAACTGCTGACCGTATTCAAAAATTGGCTGTACGAATAAAACACCGTATTGATCGTTGAGGTGGTAAAACCACTGGTCAAATACTGCACGTAGCGATCGCGCCAGGTTGCTTCCACCAACGATTCCATATGCTGGGCTTTAACGGATGAAATCCCGCCCAGCACCTCAACCATATACGACTGTACTTTCGCGCCCTGTTCTGCTTTAACGCGAATTAATTTTTGCTGAATCCTGGACATCAGCAGGGTTGAAACAATGACGATCGGCACCGTTGATAGCACACACACCGTCAGCGAAGCACTGTAGAGAAACATCACTCCGATGTAAAACACTGAAAAGACAACATCCATCACGGTTGTAATGGCAGTGTCCGTCATAAACTGGCGAATATTCTCCAGTTCCAACAGCCGTGATGACAGTTCACCAACCGGACGCTTCTCGAAGAAGTTGAGCGGCAAATGCAACAAGTGACGAATCAACTCTACGCCCAGGTGCAAATCCATCCGGTTGGTCGTGCTGAGCAGCAGATACGTTCGTAAAATGGTCAGGATACCTTCTACAAAGGCAAACGCAACCATCAAGATGCCAAACATCGTCATGGCATCGGCATTTGCCTTGATGATGACGTTATCAATCACTTGTTGGATCAGCAATGGGTTTGCCAAGCCCAGGAGTTGAATGACGATCGAGGCAAGCAAAACCTGGATGAGCGTGCCCCGCTGTTTCACAACCATTGGTAAAAACCAATCAAACCCAAACCGCTTGGTGGGTGTAGTGGCAAACCGCTCCAGCACGATCGCCCGACAGGTTGCTGTGTCTCGATTGCCTGTCGAAGAGGCATCCAGTGTCAGCCGAGACGCGAGTTCAGTAGGAGCCAGCCGTAACAAGCCTGTCCGGGGCGAACCAATGACCGCCGTTTGGGGTGTTGCATCGTGCAGCACGGCGAGAATATTGCTGCACTCAACCAGGGCAGGCGTTGCCAAGCGATTGATACCGCCCGCAGTGGGGGTAAAGCGCACCACATGTGCATTCAGCCCGATCGCCTGAGCAATCCGCACATACAGATCAAATGGTTCAAATTTATCGAGCGCTTGCTGCTTTAAAGAGCGACGCAGTGAATCGGCACGAAATGGCACCTGCAAGCGATCGCAAACCATCCCAAAACAAGCCACCACATCCTCAATCGGGTCAGGTACAGCCGCCTTCCAGATGGGATAGGTTTTGGCGTTAGTGGAAGCAACCTGGGGTTCAATCAGATCATCTTCCAGGGAGGATGTGTCCGGTAGACCCAGATCGAGAACGGGTGCCATCAAGGTCCCATCAGAGGCAGCGGGTAGGCTCGGCGGTGTTCGATTTAAGACAGCGGATGCCAGACACGTGCGATCGATCCCCAACAGGCGTACTGGAAACTTCGACGGACGGGTCTGTTGCAATTGATTGACATCCTTGACAGGTGCGCCAATCGGCAGGTTGAGAGACTCACCGCCGCTGACTAACCACACCCGATCAGAAGAGAGGTTGAGAGACAACGCATCCATCTCCTGAGTATCGGGATGCCAATGTTGCACAATGGCTAACTTTTCCCGATCGATGTGATGAACTACTTCGGTTAGATTCACGCCAGCCCCACGATCGGGCATCTTGGCAAGGGCGCGGGACAGCGTATCGAACAATTCAATCAAGCTCACGCGCCGCATCAACACGGGCATCAAGTGCTCGATCGCCAGCGCTTCAAACTCATCAGCAGGCAATGCCAGTGTCAACACTTCGCGATCGGCATCCGGCGATGCCATCGCTGCCCGCACTGATCCGGCTGCTACACGTCGCAATAAGCTGTCCCAGCCAATCACCGTGCCTTCACCTACCACTTCCAGGGTTGGGCTTTGAAACGAAGTGGGACCCAAAATTCGCACACGCTCCTGCACCACACAATGAACCGCCGAGGGCAGTTCTCTCGATGGATAAATTAATTCTCCCGGTTGAAATGAACACAATCGGAGCTTGGAGACAAGCTGTTTCTGCAACGGAGCAGAGAGATGGTTAAACGGCCAAGCCGCAAAAAAATCTGTCAGAAACGATTGTACGGGTGCATCAACCTGCATCATTGCGATAAGCCCTCAAGCTTTTAACGTCTTAATTTGCTGCCACTGGCAATCGTTCCACGGCCTTTGATTGCATGGTATTTGGTTGCACGATGCTTGATTGCACAGCGATCGTGCCTGGTGTAGCGGTCATCGTTTGAATTTGAGCTTGCAGCCACTGGTTATACAGACGATTCATCAAATCGGTGCGCGTGGCTTCGGTCAGCCGTGCGGCAGTAAACTGCTCCAGGCGCACAACCCAAAACCCGTCCGCTAAGGGGATGGGACCATAAACAATACCCACCTGTTCATTGCGAAACAGCGCTGCTACTTCGATCGGCAGCGTCGATAACGGCACCGGACCCACCCGACCGCCTGTCGATCGTTCATTACCCAACGAATACTGCTGGGCTAATTGTCCAAAATCTGCTCCATCGTCTCGAAGCTGAAAATAGAGTTCCTGTGCTTGTGACAAATTAGTGAGCTGAATTAACGAATATTCCACTTGATCCAGGTCTGACTTGATACGCAAAAACTCTGATTCCACCTGGCTGGCGAACCGGAGTTGCTTGAATTTCTGCACCTGCAATTCTCGCAGCACAACCGAGTTGAAATAGTCTAACGTCACGCCTTTAAGCTGACACCATTGATGAATAAACCCTTCAAAGTCCTCTGGTAAGGGAGACTCCGTCGCTCCAAACAGGGTGTAAAACAACTCCTGCTTCGACAGAGGCACGTCTTTAATCACCTCATCCAGCAGAATCTGCCCCACCATTGGTTCCAGAAGTTTATACCGCACTAACGCAGAAATAATTTGATCACCATCTAACAGGTAATCGCCAATCTTTAAACAGTTGCCCATAACAATCTTCCTAAACCACCATCCGGAGAAGTTCTGCGATCAATACATTCACGCCACTGAGCGGACACTCCTCACCATTGCCAGTTAGCTTTTTGCAACTGGTATGAACCACACTGACTGAAAAGGGTACAAACGACTACGGTTTTTACCCAGACATCACAGCCTCAAGCCCTCTATCAGGTAGTGATAGTCGTTGAGTAGCACCCATCCTTCCACAAACTTGCAGCCATCTTCCTTTGCCTTCACCACACCCAAAACCGTTCGGCTGAGCGCTCACGTCGAAGCCTTACACCCCACACCCGTACTTACAGGACTGTAGCCTACCCAATCAATCACTGCTGTAAGCTGCATCCCAAGGATCAAACAATTTAACGTTTGCAGGTATGGTTACAGAGTCAAAAAATTCTACAGGGAGAGGAGTAAATCGATGCACTTGACCCAGACAATAACACAATCATGGACATGATCGGTTAATTGGAACCAATTTACAAACTGTTCTAGTTAAGAACGACCGATCGCATAGATCTACTACCAGCACCGACCACCATGAGCACCAAAGCAGACGTTACGCACGTTAGAACGAAATTAGAACCCTCGAAGTAAAACTGGTTCCAATTAGTCTTATTTCGGCTTTTAGGTAAAAAAAGTAACATCAGACTTAGCTTAATTTAGTCATTCAATTGATGGGAAGAGAGTTAAAGCACCTGTATTTAGAGCGTTTAGCTCAATGCAACCATGTTTTTATACGCAGGAGTTAACGGTATAAAAACATGAGATGTGGTCTGAAAAGTTCTGAGAATTCCAGGTTGGCTAAACTCCTCAGCTTCTTTACCTTGGTACAGAGTGGTGTTGCATTTGCATTGAAAGCATGGGTGTAGCTCTACCAACCAGTGACATGCAGCCATGACCAAAAACGATCGCAAAGCTTCATCCGATAAGCGTTTCAGCATCGTCTTTCTCTAGTTTACGATCGCTTCTAACCCCATTATTAAGCAACCTGTTGAGCAAGTTGCATGGCTAGGCAGCGACATTTCTCTGAGTTTTTGACTATTACTGCTGTTTGTAAAAGCGATGCGATCGCAGTCAGAAACAGTGCCAAGCGGTTGGCTCTGTCTCAGCTTCCGCTAGGTATGCATTGACACGCTGAGTTGAACGTTAACAATTTAACCAATCACAAGGAAATAACATGGCCCTTAGCGCACAAAGAGGACTAGACACCCTTCTAGCCTTTCTACAGTCCAATCCATCGTCGTTCTTGGGACAAGATCAATTCCAGGGACCCGGCAACATCAATGTGGTGAGCGATCCCACCGCTGGCATTAACTTTATTGGAGATGCAGGAGACAACATTGCACGCACTGGCTCAAGCGCTGATTTTGTGCGTACGGGCAATGATTTAATGGTCGGCAATGATGGGAACGATTTTCTAGCTGCTGGCGCTGGTAACGATGCGTTGTTTGGTGGTAATGGCAACGATCGCCTTGAAGCCGATGGTGGCAATGATTCGGTCTTTGGCGGTGCTGGTAATGATCTACTCTTTGCCAGCGCTGGCGATGATTTTCTCGCTGGCGATCAAGGCAACGATTTGCTTGAAGCTGAAGAAGGCAACGACACTTTGATCGGTGGCGATGGCATCGACACGATGAAAGGCGGTCAGGGCATTGACCAGTTTGTCTATGAGGGCAATGTGTTTGCAAACGGTACGCCTGCACCCGCCGGTCAAACGGGGCTTAACGCTCTCAACACACCGGATATTATTTTGGATTACACGATCGGTGAAGACAAGTTTGCCTTTAACGCACAGGATTTGGATCTCAAAAGTTTGACCTTTCAAAAAGGTCAATCGTCCCAAATTGCTGGCGATGGCAACATCATTGTTTTGACTGATCCATTCCCAGCCGCCGGAGCCGCTGCTCGCGCGATCGCGAACAATGCCAACATCACCTCTGATGCAGGGGCGTTTGTTTACTTCAACTCAACGCTGGGGTTGACTCGGCTTGTGTATTCCAACGACCTCAGCGACGGTGGAGACATCAGCGTACTTGCCAACCTGGATAACCAACGCGGCGCTGCTGGACTGGCAAATGTTGCCAACTTCTCGGCAAACGACTTCACGTTAGTTTAACTGCCGCGCTCATGTGACAACACGACTCAGTAAGAGCTGAAGCTGTAGGGGCGATCGCTGATGGTTGCCTCTACAGCCATGAATTGGGTTAGCACTTAGCCTTTAGCGGTCAGACTGCCGGGTATAATGCACACGCTCTCAATGCATAGCCTCCGCCGGACAGCATCTAAACTCAAACGGAAAATTAGACCCGGAAGCCATTAGACAGTTAATGGTCTGTCACTAAAGACAGAAAAGATTGAATCATATCTCTATCCTGGAGGAGGGTGAACTATCTGTCAGTAAAACTAAAGGCTGTCAGTAAAACTAAAGGTGTGAGTTTGTGGCTTAGCTGACAACGCCGTTGCGCAAGTCTGATGCAACTGACTATTTTCATCACTATTGAGTGCCACACCCCGTCTGTTGTTGTTTAGTTGGAAAGCTTGGTTATGAGCCGTCAGGTATTAGAGCGTGGAGCGCTTGCTTGCTCTGCATTAGCACTTTACGGGTGGTCACAACCTTCTGTATCAGAACCTATCATTCATCATGACTGCGAGACTGCTTCGGAGGTTTCTAGCACAGCAAGCCGCTGCTTACACGCTCAGAAGCTAACGTCCGATGCTGCCCCAGAGAGCCTTGCAAATGACCAATGGAGCAATCGCCAAAGCGATCGACTGCCAGACAAAATGGAAGCGGTGTATGGTGATCTATTGGCGCAAGCACAGGCATTAGTTAGCCGCGATCAGCTCACTCAAGCCGTAGATCTCATTGCTAGTTTTCCTAAAAATAGTCAGCACTACGGCATGGCGCAACAACTCCAGCAAGACTGGTCGCGAGAATTATTAAGACAGGCAGCCAGTGAATGTCAGCAAGGTCGGGTTAGCAGAGCAATTTTAATGCTCGACACCATTCCATCAAACAGTCAGTTGCACGATCGCATTACGGAGTTACGACAGCGCTGGAGCAAACAAGATAAACTGCTCCAACAGGCGATCGCCCTCAAGCAAACCGGCGATTGGCAAGGCGTGATTGACACCACTAAAGCGTTAGAAGGCACACCAATGTACCAGAGTCTTCTCGTGCAAGGACTGTTGCAGCAGGGTATGACGCAGCTTTACAAGCCTAATGCCGCCATGCTGCAAGTGGCATTGGAAGACCTACCCGCCGTGCAGCCTGCTGTTACGCCGCCAGAAATGAGTTCTGTCACGCCACAGCAGGCTCTATAAGTCTGTAGCGCTATCGGTGCCCACAGCTCTCGTTGCAAAGCGGACAGCCTTAGGAATAAGTTTGCTTCTGGTCGGGTCAACAGGTGCACCGCAGCGCACCGAGAAAGCAGATGTCTCGGTGCCTCAGTGATGGACTGCGCTACCAATGCGGCGCGCACAGGGGCGTTTTAAGCTAACGTCCCTTCAGGATACCTGTTGTCGTACTAACCTCCAGCAGGCAGTGTTTTGGAGAACTCAACGCCAAACAGTTTCTTCAGTACAACGAGCGGATCGGTTTGGGGAAGACTCATATCAACAAACAGGCTATGAGCTAGCTGCAACTGAGCGGCACTGTACTGCCGTTGGTTCTGAGCTTGAGAAACCGCTAGACCCAAATCATGAAACCACCGCACCAGGACTGGCAGCGAATTTTCAAAGGCTACAGACGGGCGATCGCTGGAAAATCTAAGAATGCGCCGCCTAAAGTGAGCATTCATCAAGGTATAAGTTGTCCCCTCTTGAACAATTTCCCAACGCGATTGCGGCATTGCTTTTTCGCTCCAGGCAGCCCACAAGCGCATCCGCTTCAAAATTGTGTCTGAGTCACTTCTTGTGTCTGAGTCACGGCACGCCAAAGAGAACGTGAGCCATCGTGTTGCTGGCAATTCAAGCACTCGCCGAGTCACTTGAGGCACCACAGGCTCAGACTGGCTTAGCGTGGGTTTAACATCAACCCATGCAGCTTGAGCAGCGATCGTGCCTTGATTGAACTCATCCAAAAGTGCTGCTGCACCACTGTCCAGCGAATGATTGCTTAGATCAGTGCGATGGGAAGCTGCAAGCAACCCCTCAGTAGACGGAGGCTCAAGGATGGACGTGCGCTCGATCGGCGCAGGCAGCACAGCGCTATCAGGCGAAAGCAGCATCGGTGTTACATCCCAGCGATAGCGATCGAGCCTGCCGCCTTCATGCATACAGGCAGGGAAGGGATAAGACTGTTTGGCGATCGGCTGGTGTGTTTTCGGATCAAGATACTCCAGATGTAGGTGAATCTCTGGCGTATCATTTTGCTGCTTATCAAACGTGTAGCTAGGCGGCGGCGGTTCCAGGCAAAGCAACCGGACGACTTGATTCACAGCCGGGTTTGTACAATCCCGCAACTGAAAAACATTATGAGGCGGTTTGAATACCATCCGCCCTTCGACATCTAAAAAATAGTCAAGCGTACATCCTTGCGGGACATAGAACAGCGTGCCGATGTAGCGATCGAGCTTAGGTTTACGCCGTCTCAGGTAAACATAATATTGAGTCGGTTCGTTGAGTCCCCGATCTTGATAGCTATAGTCTTTTTTGAGCAGCAAACGAGTGTAATGCTGATCAGAAGAAGTACCTCGACGGTGACGATCGCCGATTTCTCGTAGTCCAAATTCTAAAACTGTTTGGATCTGATCAGCATCAAGCTGAGTGAGCAAGCGATGGATTAACGCCACTTTCGCCTTTGCTTTCAGTTGACTCACGCGATCAAAAACGCCATCGGCATCAGCCAGGTCATTAGCCAGGGGGCTACTCGCTGCTGGGGAGAGGGCGACCCGATGGCATGGCACCATCACCGCTTGTACGTCTTGCTGAGGGAGCGATTGAACCAGCCCCTCATTCACGTCTGAAACAGGAACGTCACGACTCATGTCAGGAAAAAATTCAGGAACTGGGCATTACACTCGTCGGCTAGTCACCGGGTAAATTAACTCACCCAAGCTGAACGATTGCAATGGACTCATTCTATCCCAAAAATTTCTACAAACAGAGTGCCTAAATGAAAGATTGTACGAAGCGATTCCACGGTTCTGTTAAGAGTTAAGTTTCAGCTATCCTTCTAGTCAACCATGTTGGCATTAGCGGTTGTAATACCTTCAGGGAGACCTTCTAGAGCGTTCGATCGCCCCAATTCAGGAGACTGAAGCCTTGCCTGATTGACCGTCTGGTAGCGATGTAATTCTGCCTCTGCTTGCTTACGATCGGTAATATCCAGCAGCACGCCATCCAGCCAAAGTAAGTTGCCGTTTTGATCAAAAACGCCCTGTTTGCGCTCAAAAACCCAGCGAATGCGTCCGCTAGCGTGAATAATACGGTATTCAATCGAACAGCGGTGGCGATCTAAAACAGTTTGTACGAGCGAATCTTTGATTATCGCCATGTCGTCTGGGTACACAAGGCTCAGAAACGACTGCATCTGGTTATTCACCAACGCTGAAGCTGGATAGCCTGTAATGGCTTCAATACCATCGTTGATAAAGGCCATTGTATAGGTTGAATTGCAGCGAAAGACCGCTCCTGGAATGTTGAGCATCAAGGATCTAAAGCGCTCTTCGCTCGCCTTCAATTCCATCTCCAGGCATTTGCGATCGGTGATATCGTAGCCACTCAAGACAACGCCATCAAACTTTAACGCAGATGGAAAGGTCTGTCCCTGAAGGAAGAGGGCAACCCATCGGCCGGACTTTGTTCTCCACCAGCATTCGATTTCAGGTTGACTGGATTGAACGCCACTAATCCATAGTTGCAAAACCAGTTCAAACTCATTGAAATGATTAGGGTGAAGGAGTTCTGTGACATGCCGACCCAACAACTCTGCTTCGCTATAGCCCAACAGCCGCTCGACCGCAGAGCTGACGTAAATGATTTGCCCTGTGTGGCTGGTTTGAATAAATAAACAAGGACTATTAAGAACAAAGGCTTTCCACTTTTCTTCAGTTCTGACTAGAGCATTGTAAACATTACGGCTCTCCGTTATGTCTTCTAAGAGAACCATAAAATAGCGTTGCTGCCGATGCTTACGATCGTCTACTTCAGCCAGGGAGACGCGAACGTTCGTCCAGATGATTTCGTTATTTCTGGTCGTGAAGCGCTTCTCAACCGTATAGGAGTGGATGGTGCCGTCCAGCAGTTTTTGCCTCAAATCCGCATCAATCTGTCGATCGTCCGGACAAATTAAGTCGTCAAGAAAAAGTGTTTCATGCTCATTTGTTTTCAAGAGTTCATGCAGTTGCTGATTGCATTTGATCATGGTTCCATCCTGACGAACAAGGGCAGTCGCCATGTGATGATCAAAAACTGTGAGCGATCGCTCATCCGCTTCTACGCGCCTGGGCACCGACTCATCTGGCTCAGTTTTTTTCGCTACACAGAAGATTGAATTTGCCTCTGCATTAAATTTCAGGGAACATTCGAGGGGCTGCTGGTCGTCTCTAGTCTTAGCAACGAAATCCACGACCTTCCCCTGCAAAGCTAGCTTCCAAAGGGCTTCTAGAACCACTTGCGGTGTTGATTCCGATTGAAAGTAGCGAAAGAAATCTACGTCTTCCGTGGCAGCTTGCAGTAGGTGTAAAAAGCTTTGGCTGGCATAGAGGGTCTGACCGCAATCATTATAGACACAGATTGGACCGAGCGATCGTTCCAGAAATTCTAATGTTCCATGAGATTGAATCCCAGGCACATCCCAGAGAGTAGAAACCATATTTCAGTGTATTCCTTACATTTCAGATCGAGCAATGCCAGGACAGAATGACGCTCTCTTGAGAGACTCTGCGCTGGTTTAAAGGAACCGTGCTTCAAATAATGCTTTAGAAATGGAATCAGGATCGATTCAATCCGTTTTTCAGCACCTTGAACAGCACCACCGATTCGCTTGCTTTCTGATCGATACACCCATTCGCTTCAGACAGGTGTGGCGCAGTGTCAGGTATGCCACCCTTGCAACGGCACCATCTGTCCTAAACGTTAATTGTCTCAGATTTTGTTTCCGATCACCAGACGATGATTAGCTCAGCGCACCCATCTTAGTTCATTGGTGTTGTGCCTTCATCACTCTGGCATTGTTGCCTTCGGTTACTGCGCTTTTATCGTTGTTCATTTTGCTCCGACTGGATGTCTGCTATATGCTTGTTTATAGATTGTCACAGCCTTTTTCTCCTTGTGCCAGTTAGCGATTGCTGGAGTGAGCGAAAACTAATTGGAACAGTAGCTCTGGGCGAGTTCCAGTTAGTACCACTCCGCTGTGTCTGCTGAATTCTGGCATAAGGCGTAGACACTGGTGTTTCTGGCTACTATAATTTACGGAAGCATCTAGCCAGCATTACCACTGAGTTGTGATTGACCTGGAGTAAGCAAGGTTTCATCTACCGCTTTGACTTGATCCACTCTGGAAGTGCCAAGTCTTGATTTGAAGCGCCTTGATTTAAAAACCATTATTTCCACGTGTGATGGAGTGTGAGTGCAGTTGCAGCTTCGGTAACTGCTACAAATTTTATTAACGTTACAGCCGTTGGGCTGTGCTTGTAGTGAGCGATCGACGGTAGGAAGGCGTGTTAACACCTCCCTATAATCGGAACGGAGCTGCAAGCAGAAACTGCTGTCAACGATTTCAAGCGTCCGCCGAACCCTTGAGCCGGAGCGGTGTAGGCAGAACCTCACAAAAGGTTGAATTGGCATGATTGGGCAACTATTGACAGGACGCTATCTCATCCTTGAAAGATTGGGAGGCGGTGGGTTTAGTGAAACCTATTTGGCTCGTGACAAGTACCTCCCCCATCATCCGTTGTGTGTGGTCAAAGCACTTCAGCTATCGGTTAGCAGCACCATTGCGCCAGAAACCGCACAGCAGTTATTTGAGACTGAAGCCAAGCTTTTGGAGCGGTTAGGGCAACACCACGCTCAAATTCCGACCCTGTTGGCGTATAGCCATGAGCACGAACAGTCTTATTTAATTCAGGAATACATTGAGGGTGAAAGCTTACACAAATGGCTAACCCGCAGCCAACGTCCGACGACAGAAGCAGCGGTTAAATTGCTGTCAGAAATGTTGTCAATCCTGACCGATCTTCACGCTCAGCGCATCGTCCACTGTGACCTTAAACCCAGCAACATCATTCGTCGTAAGCGAGATGGCAAGCTAGTGCTCATTGACTTTGGGGCAGCCTGCCAGTTACCAGAGGCAGCAGCCGATACTTCATCTGTCAATAATGAACTTCAGATGGCGATCGGAACCCCAGACTATATGCCAGATGAACAAAAACTGGGATATGCCCAGTTGAATAGTGACCTCTACGCCTTGGGTATTTTGGTGATTCATCTCTTGACGGGAGTGCATCCACGCCAGTTCCAGCGCGATCTCATTTCGGGGCAATTGGACTGGCAAAACCACTTGACCGATTCGACCATCGATTCCCGCTTGCTTGCGATTCTTAATCGCATGGTGCAGAGTAATTTTCGCGATCGCTATCAGCAAGCCACTGAGGTGTTGGCAGACCTCCAGGCGTTACCCAGCAAAAAACGGTTTGGGCAACGGGGGAAAGAAGCCATGCCAAAGCTGCTTGTACCCGCACTGGTAGGCTTACTGCTGGGTGTAGTGGGCGTACAGTACGGTCGGACTCAAGGGCAACAAGCCGAAACATGGCTCAACCAGCTAGAACAACGGTTTCAGCCAACCGCTTTGCACGTGACGATGGTGCATGATATGTCGGTGCCGTCTGGAGTCGAGCGGATGGTCATTACGCCCAATAATCGCCTCTTAGTCACGGCAGGGTCAGATCACAGCCTCCGCGTATGGTCACTACCAACGGGAGCAATGGTCAGCACCCTCCCTGGACAGGCTACTACCGTTACTGCCTTGAACATTAGCCAAAATAGCAAGCTTCTGGTTAGTGGGAGTACCGATGGTACGGTTTCGCTTTGGGATCTCACCACAGGTCGCCTTGTGCGGTCATTTGAAGGGCATCGGCAGCCTGTGGCAGCCGTTGCAGTTAGCCCCGATGGGAGTACTGTAGTCAGCGGTTGCAAAGAAGGCAAAATCCGCCGTTGGGATGTGCAAACTGGGATTCGGATGCAAACAATCAAGCTCCTGCATGGGGAAGTAACGGCACTGGCATATGGCGCAACGTCCGATCGCCTGATTAGTGCTAGCAATGATGGCAATCGTGCTGATACCTCGGTGCGCCAGATTCAGCTATGGGATCTGAGCACTGGCAAGCTAGAACGCACCTTTGCCGGACATACGGCTGCGATCGAGGGGTTGCAGATGGTAGGTAACCATATGCTCTTTAGCGTTGGTAAAGACCGGGGGTTGATGTGGGATCTTAAACGCGAAGAACTAGCTACGGTGTTCCCTCAAGAATCAGCTAACACGATCGCCACCTCGTTCAACGAGCAAAACATTGTGACCGTCCACGCTAACGGCAGCATTCGAGTTTGGATGCGCAAGGCAGGGCGCTTAGTGCAACGAGAGTCAGGCACACTAGGGCAAAATTTGGGCGTAGCGCTTAGCTCCAATCATCGTTACCTAGTGAGCTGGAGTGCCGATCAACGGTTGCGCATTTGGCAGCTTAACGCCAACGATGTCCACTGAACGCCAGCATTCAACCGTTAACAGGTTTATGAAGCTCAGGTCTGACTGCTAACGGCTCACACAATGACTAATTACTTCAACGAAAGGTAAGACGTATGCTGCATAACGTTTCTGAAACCACCATGCACCGTGTCCGCTGGGTCATCACCCTCGGCTGGTTGCTGTTGATTGCTTCTTTTTTCTATGACCCCATTACGCCGATGTTTACGGCTCCAGAAGCATTGGGAAGCCCCTTCCGTCTTAATCCAGAAATTTATCTAGACCCAGCGCGGTGTGTCAAAATTCGGGACGTTTGCTTACCAGAACAGACGTTTTCAATGAGCGCCATTATCTGGTGGGCGATGATTGTACCCACTGGTATTTTCGTTCTGCTGGTGTTGGGGCATGAGTTTTGGCGGCGGATTTGCCCTCTTTCCTTTATGTCGCAAATTCCCCGTGCGTTGGGGCTACAGCGAAAACGGAAGGTGGTTGATCCCGTTACGGGTGAGACACGTTGGGAGGTCGTTGTGATTGGTGAAAAATCCTGGCTGGGGCGTAATCACCTGTACGTTCAGTTTGGCTTGTTTGTCCTGGGACTGGGACTCCGCATTCTCTACGTCAATTCCGATCGCATCGCACTGGGTAGTTTCCTGATCTTCAGCATTCTTTGTTCGATGCTCGTTGGCTTTCTCTATGCTGGGAAAAGTTGGTGTCAATACTTCTGCCCGATGGCGATCGTCCAAACGGTGTATACAGGACCACGATCGCTCTTAGGGAGTCAGAACCATTTACAGCCAAAAGGAGCCGTGACTCAATCCATGTGCCGCATGGTTGATCCCAAAACAGGCAAAGAGCAGAGCGCCTGTGTAAGCTGCAAAGCTCCCTGCATTGATATTGATGCTGAAAAAACGTACTGGGCTGAACTCTACAAACCCGGTCGTCGCCTGGTGCAGTACGGCTACCTTGGCATGGTGATTGCCTTCTACCTGTACTATTTCCTCTACGCAGGCAACTGGGATTATTACTTTTCAGGTGCATGGACTCATGAAGAAGACCAGCTTACAAAAGTGATGGATACGGGGTTCTATCTCTACGGTCATGCCATTCCCATTCCTAAATTGGCGGCAGTTTTCATCACTTATTTTGTGCTGGTTGCCATCACCTTCACGATCGGTCTGGTGGTCGAAAAGCTCTGCCGCAGGCTGCGGTCACGCGGTCGCCCCATCTCGGCTGAACAGGCTCGACACATCGCTTTTACCCTGTTTTCAATTACTTCATTCTGGACGTTCTTCTCCTACGGTGCGCGTCCGTCTTTGAATCGGCTGCCCTACTGGCCGCTGCTGGCATTCAATGCGCTGATTGTTATCGTCGGCTCTCTGTGGCTATACCGCACCATCAAACGCACTCATGCTCAATATGAGCGCGAAAATATGGCAAACAGTTTGCGTAAGCAACTGCAAAAGCTTGAGCTTGATCCAACCTTGCTGGAGGGACGATCGATTGATGAGTTAACTCCAGACGAAATCTATACGCTTGTAAAAGTGTTACAGGGGTTCTCGCAACAGCTACGGCTGCACACCTACACTGGGGTTGTGCTGGACTTGCTACAGCAACAGGCAACGGATACATCGACCAGCTTTGAGTTCTGCCAAAAGCTCCGACAAGACCTGAAGCTCACAGACGCTGATCACTTTGCGGCACTGGAAGCGATCGCGACGACCCATCCAGAAATTTTCGTTTTTTCCGGTGCACAACCGCTTTCCACCCACCTTCCTG
Organism: Leptolyngbya sp. ES-bin-22; assembly: GCA_014380065.1. Classification (GTDB taxonomy): domain Bacteria; phylum Cyanobacteriota; class Cyanobacteriia; order Leptolyngbyales; family Leptolyngbyaceae; genus Stenomitos. The sequence goes on from JACMKO010000505.1 coordinate 23,015, forward strand.
ATGAAGACACCCTGGCTCGAACGATCGCCAGACCGCTTGGGAACCCCACGACCAAGCGCGCCAACAGCTAAGGAACAAGAATTTAATCACCTCGGCGTTTTACATAGGGGCGTACGGCTGTGCGCCCCTACGCCCTTACAAACGCGCGGCGGCTGGAAGTTTAAGTTTGTGCGCCACAGCAAGAGCGTTCCCCCCACGCTCATCGACCCACACTTTTTGCAAAGGAATCTACACGCCTATGTTGACCTTAAAATCGATCAACTTCGAGCAACAGCAATTTCAGATCCATCAATTAAAGCAATCCCAGCCTGAAAAGATGGAATGGCTGATTGGACGCAGCACAGCTTGCGATCTTGTTCTGTCGAATCCAGAAGTCAGTCGTGTACACGGAAAAATTGTCTACGTGGACGATGCTTACCATTTCATCGATATGGGTAGCAGCTTTGGATCATCACTGAATGGCACAAGCCTTGCTGCCAGTGAAAAGCATCAACTGCAACTCGCTGACATTCTTCAACTAGGAGAAACGTTTCTATATGTGGAAGGGATCAACGCGCCCTCGTCCGTTCCCTCTGCTGCTTTAGACACCTATCCTTCTGTTTCACTGCCAGAGCAGACCTGGACGGGAGAAGATCTGGTGTGCCACTGCTGCCGCATTGTGGATGAAACGCCCGATGCTAAGACGTTTTGCTTCGTTGCAGAGCCGCCTGTACTGTTTAATTACAAGCCAGGAGAGTTTGTCAATCTGGCGATCGAAATTGATGGCAAGCCCGTCATCCGCTCGTATTCAATTTCATCCTCGCCGACCCGACCCTATCACCTCAGCCTGACAATCAAGCGAGTACCTGCGCCCTCAGACCAGCCAGATGTATCCGCTGGCTTAGTGTCTAACTGGATGCATGACCACCTTCAGGTGGGCGATCGCGTCCAACTCATTGGCGGTGCTCTGGGACACTTCACTTGCTTGCCTCACTTGCCACCCAAGCTGCTATTGATTTCGGCTGGAAGCGGCATCACACCGATGATGTCAATGTCACGCTGGGTGCAAGATACGCTGGCTGACTGTGATGTGGTTTTTCTTCACAGCGCTCGGACACCAGAAGACATCATCTTCCGTGCCGAATTGGAAACAATGGCAGCTCAGATGCCCAATTTCCATCTAGCCGTCACCCTCACCCAAAAGTCTCTCAACCATGCCTGGATGGGTTTGACCGGACGGGTCTCTAGCTCGCTGCTACACATGGTTGCCCCAGATTTACTAGAGCGATCGGTTTATGTCTGCGGTCCAGAAGGCTTTATGGAAAGTATGCGCTTGTTGCTGGAAACCATGAAGTTTCCCATGCAGAACTATCAGGAAGAAAGCTTTGGTCGCAGCAAGAAAGCAAAGTCAACTCCACGTGAGACCGCCTCTACCATGTGGCGAACGGAGCCAGAGACGATCGTGGCTCAAAATGGTAACGGGCATCGTGCAGAGAGCCTGTCTGCTCACAAGTCCGCTCCTAACCGATCTGCCCCAACGCAGTTAGCGCCTGCTAGTAAAGCGCCTGCTAGTAAAGCGCCTGTTGATACAGTGCCTGTCATTCACTTTTTACAAGCTGAGCGGCAAATACTAGCAGATGATAATGCATCCATTTTGGAATTGGCGGAGCAAGAAGGCATTCAAATTCGTCACGCCTGTCGGGTTGGTGCCTGTGGTGCTTGCAAGGTACGTGTCCGCCAGGGAAAAGTTCGGTATGATACCCCACCCACCGCACTCACAGCCGCAGATCAGCAAGCGGGCTATGCACTAGCCTGTGTCGCGTATGCCACAGGTTCGCTGGCGATCGAAGCTTAACGCCCTTTAAGGCAGCCTCCTACAATAGCGTGCAGAGCAAGTACTGTCGCAGCGAAATGATGCAGCTCAGGCTGAATTGCGCTATCAGTGCAGTGGAGGACGTATGGCGTGGGCACAACTCAGCCTCTCGCTGGTGCGCGATGACCACGACCAGCCGCTGTACTACGTCGCGCAGATTCAAGGCGTGACAGAGCAACAGGCGGTTGACCAGATGAAGAATGAATTTATTGCCATCGTCAGCCACGAGTTACGCACACCGCTCACTGCTATTAAAGGGTTTCTTGGGCTGCTCCATACTGGCAGCTACGACAGCAAACCCGAAAAAACCACAGAGGCGTAAGTGGTTTTCAGCGTCGTTGTCTGGCTAACGTCGATCCATTTACAGCCGTTTTCACATGAGTAACCCACAAATTGTAGAGTGGGCAACGCCCACAAGCCCTACAGTGAGAGGGGTTGAAAAATGTGGGCAGTGCCCACTCTACCGAAAATCGCTGACATCGATCCATTTAAGAGCAGCATGAACAAGCCCTATGCCTCAACGTCTCCTGGTTGTAGATGATGAGGAATCTTTGCGAGATCTGATCGCTGTCTGCCTGGAAGCTCTGGGCGGCTGGGACGTAAGCACGGCCGAGTCAGGTCAGGAAGGGCTGAGCAAAGCGGCATTCACGCCGTTAGATGCAATTTTGCTGGATGTCTCCATGCCTACTATGGATGGGTTTGCGGTCTACGAGACGCTCAAAGCGGCTGTCGCTCTGCAACACATTTCGATCGTGTTATTAACCGCCAAAGTGCTGCCCGGCGATCGTGTTCGCTTTGCCCAAATGGCCATTGCTGGGGTGATTACAAAACCCTTCGAGCCGACGCTGCTATGCACTCAGCTAGCCACGATGTCGAGGTGAACTAACAGCTAGTCATAGACTTGTCAGTTCCTTATTTTTTTACTCTAATCTCTGTCCATACATGACAGACCTCCGTAAGGTGTCGGGAAGCAACGGCGATCGCACGTGACGAGGTTGGATACAATCAAGCATTCATTCGCTGAGCGCTTGATTGTTTGGGTGCTGACTGAACAGGTTTACCCCCCATGCATCGTGAATACTGCTTACCGTCGATCGCGTGCCGCTGGCAACATGCCGATGTGTGGTCTGTCTTTAAACGATCGCTCAATCGAGTGATTCCCTTTTGTCATACCAATTTGGATTGAAAAGGCGACACATCTTGTAGGGGCAAGGCATTGCCTTGTCTCTACCCAGCGATTGGATCTGTAGCCGTTATGCTTTAAATTGATATGACTGTCAATTTCGAGGAGGCACTCAATGCCACTTACAAAACGCTGTCTTGCTGAACTAATCGGCACTTTTTGGTTAGTCTTCGGCGGCTGCGGCAGTGCCGTTCTTGCCGCCGCTTTCCCCTACGATGCAAAATTTCCCACGTCTCCCAACTTTTTTGGGCTAGGGTTTCTGGGTGTCGCGCTCGCCTTTGGTCTCACGGTCTTAACAATGGCGTACGCGGTTGGTCACATTTCGGGTGGTCACTTCAATCCAGCCGTCTCTTTTGGCTTGTGGGCAGGGAAACGCTTTCCTGCGTCTGAACTGCTGCCCTACATCGTTGCTCAAGTGTTGGGTGCCATTCTTGCGGGTGGAGCCATCTACACGATCGCGAGCGGTCGAGCAGGGTTTACGCTGTCTGGCACAAATCCACTGGCAACAAACGGGTTTGGTGTTCATTCTCCAGGTGGTTACAGTCTAGCAGCCTGTTTTCTGGCAGAAGTGCTGCTCACCTTTATGTTCTTGTTCATTATTTTGGGTGCCACCGATCGCCGCGCACCAGTAGGCTTCGCGCCAATTCCCATTGGGCTTGCTCTCACGCTCATCCACTTGATTAGCATTCCGGTGACCAATACGTCTGTCAATCCAGCACGGAGCACAGGCGTGGCACTGTTTGCAGGAGCAGAACTGTTTGGGCAAGTTTGGCTGTTCTGGCTAGCTCCGATCATCGGCGCATTGCTTGCAGGCTGGTTCTATACAACTGTTTTTGAGGTGTCTGTTGTAGAGGAAGCGCGACGGGTGAGAGAGCCTGTCTAGGGTGGCACATCGTCGCATGGTGCTTTGCAGAACGGTTGGAGCAAAGACCTAAGCCATCTGACAACAGCTACAAATTGGACGTTTTTGAAAGAGTCACTGTAACGGCGGGGTAGTGATTGCATTGACCCGCTGTTGAACCACAGCCGTTATTGATTGGATAAGCCATAGTCCGATGAGGATGGGTGCGGGGTGTCGGGTATCGGGTGTGGTGAATGCAAAGGAAAATGGCTATAAAACGCTGTACAGCATCTATTTTTTAGATCTTGGTTAGTTTCTCAGCGGCTGTATGGAAATTCTGTACTGCTTTAAAGGATGACACCCTACTGCTTTACGTTTGCTCTGCTTCAACCAAGCAAGCTCAAAAGATCTAGCAGAAGGGGTTTCCGAGCTGCGATCGCAGAAATGCGGCTCGGTCTCCTCTTAAACAGGACAAAGGGTATTCATACCAATTTCAAGCATGACGGCTACAGATCCAATCGCTGGGTAGGTGCAAGGCATTGCCTTGCACCTACAAGCTGTGTCGCCTTTTCAATTCAAATTGGTATCAGAACTTGCTTTTGAGTACTTCAATGCTGGTCTAAAGTACCCCAAAGCTACGGTCGCGTGCTTCAACAGCGTGCTTGATTACCCAAAAGCTATGTTCGAGTACTTCAATGCTGGTCTTGAGTACCCAAGAGCTACGTTTGGGCTCCCGATCGTTCAATGGCGGTTCTTCAAACAAGCATTTGGGTACCTAAAGCTTGTGTTTGAGTGCCCCGAAGCTGTGTTTGGGTTCCTCAACATCG
>JACMKO010000506.1 GCA_014380065.1 Leptolyngbya sp. ES-bin-22
ACCAGCCGCCAAACCGGAAACCTGCTGAAAATCCCGCTCAGAGGCAGCTAACCTTGGTCGTGCCATCCGCGCTGCAAGCGTCGGGTCAGGAATTTGGTGAAGCTGATCGATCGCCTGCTGCCACTGAGCGATCGCGGACTGCTTTGAGACTGCATTAGGCGCTTCCTGGTACTGCTGTTTCGCCTTGCCAAGTAACTGATCTGCCTGGTTGAGCTGCGTCTGGGCATTATTTTCCTGAAACAGCTTGGCATCCATCCGCGCAACGTCTTTGCGGGCACCCTGAAACTCATCCACGGTGAAGCGCCAAGTACATTGAAACAGACCGCAGTATGCCTGTGGATAATAGCCTAGAAACCAAACAGGCAGAGCATCCAGGCTCTTCTGAGCGGTTTTAACTTTGGTGGTGCCCAGTTCTAGATCGGCGGCGCTGGTTGCTTGATTCACCAACTGATCTGCCTGTTCGGTAGCGGCGATCGCCTGTCGATAGTTTTGGTCCATGCTGATGAAGCTGGGCAGCAGCACGATCGGGGCCACTCGCGCCACCGTCCACCGAATCGGTGGATAGGGCAAGTTCAGCACCCAAATGCCTCCCGCAAGCCCCACGATGCCAACCAAAACCGCCGATGCCAGACGAACCCGATTTCCAGTTGGAGAGGGACAGTTGGCACGAGCAGCAGCCTTCAAAACGGCTTCGCTAAAGTTGGGAAACAGATCGACGATCGCCTCTCGCAATGCTGCCAACGTCAACGGAGCGCCCGTTTGAGCCTGAAACCGCTCTAACCGCCGTAGAGCAATATCTCGCTGTGTCCGTCCGGCTATGTCATCGGCGCTACAGCGCAAAATTTCAGCTTTAAGAAGGTCGAAAGCACGTTGGTTAAGGCGAAACATAGAACCTGTTGAATGATCGGTTGAATGGTTTGGCTGCTAGAAACTTCCAGCACGGGACGAACGATTCCGTCGGCTTCATGACGACATCACACAAGAGCCGGATTCAGTATGCCCCAAAGCGGTTGAGTGACCACGCCGCGATCGGCGCTCTCTAGTTGAACGCCCTGTTCTCTAGTTGAACTCCCTATAATGAAGCCAATCGCCTCGGTCTACTCCCCGTTTATCTCCTATTTCCCCTCCCATGCCTCCTCCCCTTCCTCCTGGCAAAACGGGACTACCTGTCATTGGTGAAACCCTACAACTGTTGTTCGATCCCAACTTTGCTGAAAAGCGTCATAAGCGCTACGGTGACATTTTCAAAACACGTCTCTTGGGTAGACCGGCTGTCTTTATGATTGGGTCGGAGGCGGCAGAGTTCGTACTGTCCAGTCACATGGATCACTTCTCCTGGCAGGACGGTTGGCCGGAATCATTTAAGCTACTGCTGGGGCGATCGCTGTTTTTGCAAGAGGGCGATGAGCATCGGCGCAATCGACGACTGATGATGCCTGCGTTTCACGGACCAGCGTTAGCCAGATACGTGGCAACGATGGAACAGATTACCCAAAGCTACTTGGCTAAATGGGAGCAGCAGCAGGAGTTTGTGTGGTACGACGAGTTCAAGCAGCTAACCTTCGATATTGCCAGCCAGATTTTTCTGGGCACGCCACCAGGAGACGACACAGCCCGACTGAGCCGTCTTTTCACTACGTTGACTAATGGTCTCTTTGGGTTAGGAATGAGACGTGCGATCGCAGCTCGAAATCAGTTGTTGGATCACCTGACGGATGTCATTCAGCAACGCCAGCAAAATCCGACTGATGATGCACTCAGCCTGTTGATTCAAGCTCAGGATGAAGAGGGCAACCGTTTGAGTTTGGCAGAAATTCGGGCGCAGGCAATGTTGCTGCTGTTTGCCGGACATGAAACCACAACCGCCATGCTGACCTGGATCTGCCTGGAACTGGCGCAGCATCCTGAAGTCCTTCAACGAGCCAGGGAGGAACAGCAACAGCTCGCCGCACACGGAGCGCTGAACTTAGAGCAGATCGTCAAAATGCCCTACCTTGACCAGGTCTTGACTGAAATTGAGCGCTTGCATCCTCCGATCGCGGGTGGGTTTCGTGGCGTTATCAAGCCCTTCGAGTTTAATGGGTTCCACGTTCCAGCAGGCTGGTTATTGCAATATTCCATCCTCCTCACTCATCGGCAAGCCAGTGTTTATCCGCAGCCCGATCGCTTTGACCCCGATCGCTTCAGTCCCGATCGGCAGGAAGCCAAACAAAAGCCCTTCAGCCTGATTGGTTTCGGGGGTGGTTCCCGGATTTGCATTGGCATGGCATTCGCCAAACTGGAGATGAAGTTAGTCCTTGCCCATCTCTTGCGCGGCTATACCTGGGAACTCCTACCCAAACAGAGCCTGGAGCCTGTTTTAATTCCGACTCGCCGCCCCAAAGATGGCTTGAGAGTCCGTTTTTACAACACCTCCCATCGTGTCTGATCGTCCGCAATCTGTTGGGGTGGTGTGGATAACGCGTCTACTTCTGCCCATGTGGGGATTTTGAGGCACGATCAGTTGGCTAAGCTGCATGAACAAAGCTTGCAGAGGAGTCCCTTCTCATGACGATGGCTGATGACGGAAACCTGGATTTGCAGACCAATGATGCCTTAGATCTGATCCCTGATGTTGACCCGGAAGACCTTGAGGAAGAGGATTTGGGCGATTTGCCACAAGCCGTTACAGAGTCCTACGGTACGGGCGTACAGGAACTGCCAGGATACGTAGCGGGTGGACGGACAATGCGCGATCGCCAGCGTGAATTCAATGAAGCCGATGCAACCCTAACTGGGGGCGACATTGATGCTAATTATGAGCAAGCAGCGGCAGATGGTGATGAATCAGTCGGTGGTACCGTTTCTACACCTGACATGGATATTGTCGATGAACTCGGCGCGGCTGTGGGACTGGAAATGAACGAGCGCTCCTTCCTCCGCACAAATGACATGCTAGAAGAGCGGGACGCTCGCCGTTGGGAACTGGAACCAACATCCTCAGAAGATTACACCGAGCGGCGAGAGGACGAGTAAGGCAAACAGCGTTCTTTGCTTTATTGCCCCAAAAACATTGGAGCACCTCCAGGCAGCGAAACCATCGCTGTTTGTGGTCGATGAGGCACACTGCATCAGCGAATGGGGACATGACTTTCGTCCTGATTACCGACGTTTGGGAGCGGTAATCGAAGCCCTGGATCATCCCACCGTTCTAGCACTCACCGCTACGGCATCGCCTCCTGTACGGCAAGGGATTTTGGAGCAATTGGGCATGAACGAGGCTTACGTGGTTGTGCAAGGGTTCGATCGCCCAAACATCTGGTTGGGTGTAGAGCGGTTTGAGGATGACAGAGCGAAGCAGGACGCGTTGTCAAGCGGGTAATAAAAGCAGATAAACAGCAGCAGTTTGAGCGATCGCGACTGGAAATGATGCGCGGTTATGCTGAAGTACGCAACTGTCGGCGAGCATACCTGCTGAACTACTTTGGCGAAAAAATTGACACACCGTGCGGTACTTGTGACAACTGCAAAGCTGGCATCACGACGGAGAAAGACGATCGGCTAGAACCGTATCCGCTCGACAGCCGCGTGAAGCACAAAAGCTGGGGTGAAGGCACAGTCATGCGCTACGAAGGCGATAAAGTGGTCATTTTGTTTGATGAGGTTGGCTACAAAACCCTGGAGGTTGGGATGGCGCTTCTGGGCGGGCTACTTCGACGAGTGGAATGAGTGAGCGCCGTTTTTACCACTCCATCTTTTGCAGGACAACTAGATAAGAGATGACTTCAGTCACTATTGCAACCTGGACGCTCAAGCCTAAAAGGTGGCAATCGAAACCATAGAGCAACATCGGTGTCCACTTCCTTTTGCAAGCGTTAATAAGCAGCGATTTCTCCAGTTGGGTGATCTGTCTGGAGGATGGCGATCGACCATGCAAACGGCTAGGACTGTTTAGGACTCGGATTCACTCAAGGTTGAGCTGCGTCATACTAAAAAAAGTAATCTCTTTTCACAAGCAGGCTCCAGGCAACTTCGACTGATGCGAATCAGTCAGAGGAAAAAGCTTGGATGGGTTTTCAGCGAGGCAACAGATTGTGGCGTACGAACCGTTTTCAGATGCAAAGAAGGTACAGACAGCAGTGGGAGGGACTTGATGAATCTCAGCCCGCTGCCACGTCTGCAAAGCAATCGGGACGGATGGGTGACTGGCTGAGCGGTTGGCGTGGGTTAGCGATCGGGTTGGGTGTTGGAGCCGCGCTTGCCACTGCTGGGACGCATTTACTTGCTGGTGCGCCGACGACTGCTCCCGCACCAAAGCCATCGACTGTGGCTGCTGGGCAAAGTGTGACGCTTGCCCCTGCCACCATGACCGGCGTTGCTCAAACCGTTGATGCCACTGGCAGCGTTGCCGCGTTCGATATGCTGCCCATTCTGGCGCAAGCCACCGGATTGCAAATTCAGCAAGTGCTGGTCGAAGAAGGGCAATCGGTTACTGCCGGACAAGTGCTGGCGGTGCTGGACAATGCCGTGCTGAACGCGCAACGTAATCAGGCACAAGCCGATGTTGCCTCGACGCAAGCGATCGTCCGCCAGAAGCAGGCAACTCTTGGTCAAGAAAGAGCGACTCTGGCGCAAGCAGAAAGTAATCTGAGACGCTATCAAGACCTGGCGCGATCGGGTGCCGTGTCGCAACAGAACTTGGATACTTACGTCACCGCTGCCAAAACTGCTCGTGAAGCGATCGGGGTCGCTCAGGCAACGATTACCAGTGCTCAGGCAGACGTGCAAAGCAAAATTGCCGAGGTGCAAAGGCTAGAAACGCAGATTGCTCAGACTGTAGTGCGAGCACCCGCGAACGGTGTCATTGCCGAAAAGGTTGCCAGAGTGGGTAACGTCACTGCTACCGAAAAATTGTTTTTCCTCATTCGCGACGGTTCTCTAGAGCTACAGGCAAAAGTGCCAGAGACTGAACTGCCTCAAGTGAAAATTGGTGCAATCGCTCGGATCACTTCTGATGCCGACAAGCGCATTCGTCTACAAGGGCGAGTACGAGAGATTTCACCTCTGGTCGATCCACAAAGCCGACAGGCAACCGTCAAGATTGATTTGCCAACTAGCGCTCTGCTGCGATCGGGCATGTTCCTCAAGGCTGCCGTTACCGTCCAAACTGCCCAAGCGCTGACTATCCCCGCCTCTGCCGTGTTGCCACAGCCCGATGGGCGATCGCTCGTCTACGTGCTTGAAGGCACCGATAGTGTGCGCGCTAAACCTGTTGTGGTTGGCACCCGTCAAGATTCTACCGATCCGACGAAAGCCCGCATTGCCATCAAAAGCGGCTTGAATGCAGGCGATCGCGTGGTGGTTGCTGGTGCAGGCTATGTAAAAGATGGCGAGCGGGTCACAGTCGTCAGTCAGTAGTCCATCTTATGTAGGGGCGCAAAACCTTGCGCCCACACAAGGCAAAACTTCTATGAACATTTCCGCCTGGTCGATTCGCAACCCGGTTCCCACAATCGTCCTGTTTCTGGTGCTGACGTTAGCCGGCTTGGTTGCCTTCCCCATGCTGGGGATTGATGAGAATCCCAACATTGACATTCCAGCCGTCACGGTGACAGTGTCGCAACCGGGCGCAGATCCGGCGGAACTGGAAACTCAAGTCACTAAGCGCATTGAAGATGCGGCAGCGGGACTGGGCAATATTGACGAAATTATTTCCACCGTCACGGATGGCTCATCGGTGACGCAGGTAAACTTTGTTCTGGGCACGAATAGCGATCGCGCCACCAACGATGTCCGCAATGCCGTTGCCCAAATTCGCCAAGACCTACCGCAAGATATCAACGAGCCGATCGTCGAACGGGTAGACTTCGCCAGCGGTGGACCCGTTATCACCTACGCAGTGTCGTCTACGCAGCGATCGGCTGGGGAGTTAAGCAATCTGGTTGATCAGGATATCAGCCGCGCACTCCTGGCAATACCAGGCGTTTCGCAAGTCAATCGTATTGGCGGGATCGATCGCGAAATTCGCGTTGACTTGAACCCCGATCGACTACAAGCGTTGGGCATCACCGCAACGCAGGTGAATGATCAGGTACGAGCCTTTAATATCAATCAGCCCGGTGGTCGCGGGGAAGTAGGCGGCACCGAGCAAACCATTCGGACGTTGGGCAGCGCGCCCACCGTGGAAGCCCTACGAACGTATCAAATTCCCTTACCAAAAGGCGGCTTTGTCTCGCTGTCTAGTCTGGGCACAGTTACCGATGCCGCTGGCGATATTCGTCGCATTGCTCGTCTCAACAATCAGCCTGCTGTGGTGTTCTCAGTGCTTCGCAGTACAGGCACCGTGCTGGTGACGGTCGAAGAAGGCGTACAGGCGGCAGTCAAGGAACTGCAAAAGACGCTGTCATCTGACATCAAGCTGGAGCTGGTCAACAACGTGCGTGCGGACTATACGCGGGAGTCCTATCTTGCGTCTGTGGAAGCCGTTTTGCTGGGCGCGCTGCTGGCGATCGTCACGATCTGGATCTTTTTGCGCGACTGGCGAGCCACCTTGATTACGGCTATAGCGCTGCCTTTGTCGCTCATTCCCACGTTTGTTGTGCTGCTGGTGTTGGGCTATACGCTCAACTTCATGACCTTGCTGGCAATGGCTTTAGTGGTAGGGATTCTGGTCGATGACGCGATCGTCGAAATTGAAAACATCGAACGTCACCAGCAGATGGGCAAATCGCCCTACCAGGCTGCGATCGATGCTTCTGATGAAATTGGGCTGGCGGTCGTTGCCACCACAATGAGTATTGTCGCCGTATTTGCCCCAGTGGCGCTGATGAGCGGCGTGAGTGGTCAGTATTTTCGCCCGTTTGGAGTGACGGTAGCGGCATCGGTGCTGTTTTCCCTGCTCGTCGCACGGATGATTACGCCGCTGATGGCAGCCTACATTTTGAAGGACAAACCGCATCACGACGACAACCTCAAAAAAGATCGTCTTTCTTTTCAATACCGTCGAGTGTTAACGTGGTCGCTCAAGCATCGCGTCGTTACGCTGGTGGTATCGCTGGCGTTTCTGGTAGGCAGCATCATGCTGATACCGCACATTCCGGTCGGACTCTTTGGCAGTGATGATGCTGGGCTGTCGATCGTCAATATGGAATTGCCTCCTGGCACGACGATGGAAACCACCGATCGCACCACTCAACAGCTCACGACGCTCCTCCTCAAAAATCCGAATGTGATTGGCATTCAGACCGATGAGGCTGTCAACAAAGCGACCCTTTATGTGAAGCTGAAACCCAAAGGCGAAGGGCGCAAAATTTCTCGTACCGCCTTTGAAAATGAAGTCCGTCCGTTGTTTCGTCAGATTCCAGGTGTTCGCCTTAGCTTTGAGGGCAATGGCTTTAGTGGCTCCAAAGAACTGGCGATCGTCCTCAAAAGTGAAGATGCCGCTGCCTTGACGCGCGTTGCCGAAAGTTTGGAAACACAGATGCGTCAGGTGCCCGGCTTGGTTGAAGTTGCCTCCAGCGCCAGCCTCGTGAAGCCAGAGATTTTGATCCGTCCCAAACCGCAGCAGGCAGCCGATCAGGGTGTTACCGTTCAGATGGTCGCCCGTACCGCAAACCTGGCTACCCTGGGTGATTTTGACGCAAACCTGGCGAAATTTGACCTACCCGATCGCCAGATTCCAATCCGCGTGCAGCTTGACCCCAAAGAGCGCAATAACATCGACACCATTCGCAACCTGCAAGTGCAGAATCAAAGCGGTGCGCTGATTCCACTGCAAAGTGTGGCAGATATCAGCTTTGGCAATGGACCGTCGCAGGTCGATCGCTACAACCGATCGCGCAAAATCTCGATCGAAGCAAACCTGCAAGGTACAGCCTTGGGCGACGCTCTAGAAAAGGTAAACAACCTGCCCGCCCTCAAAAACCTGCCACCTAACGTAAAGCAGGAGAAATTCGGCAACGCTAAAATTATGCAGGAACTCTTCACCAACGTAGGGACAGCCTTGGGTGCGGCAGTGCTGTTCATCTACGCAGTCTTGGTGCTGCTCTTTGGCGATTTCTTACATCCCCTAACCATCATGGTTGCCCTCCCGTTTTCGCTCGGTGGTGCGCTCATGGGGCTGCTAATTACCCAAAAAGAGCTGGGTCTGTATGCGCTCATTGGTATTGTGCTGCTGCTGGGCTTGGTGACCAAAAACTCCATCCTGCTCGTCGATTATGCGCTGATTAATCAGCGCGAAGGCAAGCCCTTGTACAGTGCCGTTCTCGACTCTGGCGTTGCCCGTTTGCGTCCCATTTTGATGACCACGATCGCCATGATTGCTGGTATGCTCCCGATCGCGCTGGGCATTGGCGCTGGATCGGAAGTGCGAAGCCCGATGGCGATCGCGGTGATCGGTGGCTTGATGACCTCTACGCTGCTTACCTTAGTCGCTGTGCCCGTCATTTTCACCTACATTGACTGGTTCCAGGCACTCCTCTTTGGTCGCCTGCTGCACGGTGCCAGCAAACGCCGCCATGCAGACGTTGCTGCTCAGAATGGAAACGGTTATGCCGCTTCAACTCAGCCCTCTGCGCTCGGAAAGGTGCTGATGCCTGATCCTGAGCGCCCAGTCCGATAGTTGACCGTATCGCCTCTAACTGACTTTACAAATCAGTTTTTAAACCTGTGTCGCTGTAGTCATGACAAGCTCCCTTTGAGCATCGATAATCCAAGACAGTGCTCAGAGTATGAGGATCGACCGCTATGACATTGAATCGTCGCCACTTTTTGGGCTTGTTAGGTGCAGGCACAGGTGCGATCGCCGCCAGCCTCTACGCGCCCCGCTTAGTTTGGGCAGCCGAGCCTACTGACAAGCCAACCACACCAGCCGCTTTTACGTTGCCCCCCCTCCCCTACGCCTACAATGCCTTGGAACCGCACATCGACGAGCGCACCATGCAGTTCCATCATGATAAACACCATGCTGCCTACGTCAAAAGCCTGAACGGTGTCGTCGAGAAATATCCTGAACTTAAAGGTAAAACCGCCGAGGATCTGATTCGCAACCTTGATCGTTTGCCGGAAGCTGCGCGTATCACTGTCCGCAACAATGGTGGTGGGCATATCAACCACACCATGTTCTGGGAAATTATGGGACCCAAGGCAGGCGGCGAACCCACTGGAGAGCTTGCTACCGCCATTCAAAAAAACTTTGGCAGTTTTACCGAGTTCAAAAAGCAGTTCAATGAAGCAGGCACTCAGCGCTTTGGCAGCGGTTGGGCTTGGCTAGTGCGAACGAAAGAGGGTAAGCTCCAAATCACCAGCACCGCCAATCAAGACAATCCGCTGATGGAAGGGTTATATCCCATTATGGGCAACGATGTTTGGGAACACGCCTATTACCTCCTGTATCAAAATCGCCGTGCAGACTACTTGCAAGCCTGGTGGAATGTCGTTAACTGGAAGGCTGTAAGCGAGCGCTACAAAGTTGCCCTGGCAGCAGGGGCTTGAGGGACGGAGGCTTAAGGATGAGGGGTGAAAAGTGGGCGATCGCAACACCCTTCACATCCATAGCGTCAATCACGGTCTATAATTGCTCTACGGATGGAAGGAAGCTTCACATTCTTCTCATCTCATGCCTCATCCCTTCCTCTGCGGGTATAGTTCAGTGGTAGAACGTCACCTTCCCAAGGTGAATGTCGTCGGTTCGAGTCCGATTACCCGCTTTCAGCAAATGCGACTGGGCAGATTATATTGAGCAATTTGCAAATGAGTTGCGCTCTTTCAAAAAGGCTCAAACCCCTCAGCAGCAATAATTACAGATTTTTTAGAACCTGCATCCTCAATTAGCCCTAAGAGCAAATGAATTGCGCAGAATTATTCTCTAATGATTGAAATAATCCCTCAGATGAAAATTTTCCTTTTTAGCTGTTTGCAAATAAGTTGCGCAGAATTTTAGTCGCTGAAGCTGTTGTTTCAAAAGGGTTTCAGGCTTCGTTAGATCTGCGATCGCGAGTAAGCGACGTTAAAACCGGATGTCTCTGAAATTACCCTCTTAAATTACTTGCAAATGAGTTGCGTAAAATTTGTTATTGCTACAATTCCTGAAACATAGGACTTTCAGTCCCTCAGCAATGTTGAAGTAGAAAGATGAGCAAATGAGCTGCGTAGAATGTAGAGGCACTAAAATCCTTATAGACAAAGCTCTTTGAGACATACACAACCTTTTCTAGACATAGCGCTCCTCTTTCATGTCTCATCTGCTGGTAGATGCCAACCAAGCTCGATCCAGATCGATCATGCCTCAACAACATTTTCGTTATTGAGGCGTAAAGCGATGACTGTCGCTCGACCTGTAGGCGTTACTCCAATCATCTGAGTGCCGCCGTTGACCCAAGCAAATTGCCCAACCCATGTTTGAGTTCGAGGATTGAACAGTGGGGCAAATTGCCCAGTTTCAGGATCAACAGCATCGGTTTTTGCTCCCTTGAACTCATTACAACGGTAGCAGGATGCTGCCAAATTACGACGATCGTCGCTGCCACCCTTTAGTCCCTGCAGGGCTGATCTATCAGTCGTAGGAAATAGAGAATAAAGAGGTTGTTGCTGAGCATCTACAGTCGCATGAGCCTCATTGAGCACCTGCAAACGGTTCGAGATTTCCGCACGCAACCGGACTACCCGTTATCGGTGGTGTTGCTACTCGTGGTGATGGGTACGATGAGTGGCTGCACAGGCTACCGTCCACTCGCCGACTTTGTGGCTCGGCATCAAGCGGAGTTACTGACGCTATTAGCGTTACCGCAGCAGCGACTGCCCAGCCTATCAACACGACGGCGGGTCATGGTGCGGGTGGATTTTAAGTCGTTTACCGCTGCTTTTAATGCTTGGGCCCAAGTGACCTTTGCGCCAGCACCGGAGGAACAACTGGCGATGGATGGTAAAAGCATCAAAGCCAGTGTCAGCGACTACGACCAACCCTATCAAGCTTTTGTCAGTGTGGTGTCCGCGTTCAGTGTCACACAAGGCGTGGTCGTAGGTTTAGAGACGATGCGGAATCAGCAGACCAGTGACATGCAGACGGTCGCAGTCCTTTTAGAGCGGCTCCAACTGAAGGGTGTCTGCTTTAGCCTTGATGCGTTGCACACCCAAAAAAACAGTGGCGCAAATCATCCAGAGTGGGAATGACGATCTCATCACAGTCAAAGGCAATCAACCGACGTTATTTGCCCAGTTGCAAACTCAGTTTGAGCAAGCTCCAGCCCTCAGCGTCGATGTACAGACGGAACAGACACGCGACCGCCAAACCCAGCGTACGGTCAGTGTGCTAAAAACAGTGGCCGACCTTGACCCACGCTGGCTTGGTGTCCAACGCCTCGTGCGCCTTGAACGGGTTGGCACCAGAAGCAACCAGGCTTATACCGAAACGATGTTCTACATCAGTTCGCTCGCACTAAATGCCGCAGGCTTTGCCCAACGCATTCGCCAACACTGGCACATTGAAAATCGTCTCCATTGGGTCAAAGATGTGGTCCTCAAAGAAGACCAAGCCCCTTTGTGTGATGGCTATGCTCTCACTAATTTCGCGATTGTGCGGACGATGGCGCTCAATCTCTTTCGACGGCATGGCTTTGACTCTATCACCCAGGGATTGCGCCGCATGGCTCATGACATCCCCGGTCTATTTTCCTACTTTCAATAGATCAGCCCTGGGTTCAGCACATGGGTGTAAATCATGGTTGTCTTAACGTCCT
>JACMKO010000507.1 GCA_014380065.1 Leptolyngbya sp. ES-bin-22
CTCTAACAGCTAAACAAGCGGTGAAGGCAGTCAAAGTTTGCCAAAGCTTATCGACTTTGTACCAAGACATCACGTTATTTCGGTTTGATCCGCTTACAGGCAAAATTTATATTTTGGCTGGGGAGAACATCGAAATTAGCATTAATCAAGATGGAAGCTGGGAGTTTTCTAATGACACCTGACTTTGAAAGTATGAGTAAAGCCGATTTGCGGACTTATGTTCTGGAACACCGGGAAGATCTGGAAGCACTCCGTTCTTTAATGAGCCGTCGTAGTCCAAACGCTGTGCGGTACAACTTTCCAGACACCGAAGAGGGACAAGCTCAGATGAGAGAGATCCTGCGACGGAAGATTAATGGCGAACTCTGAGGAATGTTATGCAGTTAGCATCAACTCATTCAGTTCGTTGGACGATCGCCATCTAGCTCTTTTTGGGGTGCGATCGCAGTAACCGTGATGAAATGATTGACAGAGAACTTTTTCTCTTATAGGCACTGGTACTTCATTTCTCTTTTTGCTGTCGATAAATTTCCTTGAAGTGTTTTTGCTGCTGATTGTGATCGACGATCGGCGCGGGATAACCACAGCGATCGCGCTCCAAAGGCAGAATTTTGCCTGTCACCAGGTCTTCAGTATCAACACTGCGAAGTTCTGGTAGCCATGCACGAATATATTCGGCTTCCGAGTCAAACTTTTGAGCTTGGCTGGCAGGGTTGAAAATGCGGAGTGGTTTGGGATCCATGCCGCTAGAGGCGCTCCACTGCCAGCCACCGTTGTTGGCAGACAAATCGCCATCATAAAGTCTCTGCATAAAATATTTTTCGCCCCAGCGCCAGTCAATCATCAAGTCTTTGGTGAGAAAGCTGGCAACAATCATGCGGCAGCGGTTATGCATCCAGCCGAGTTCATTGAGTTGGCGCATGGCAGCATCGACGATCGGGTAGCCCGTCTTGCCGTCGCACCATGCCTGAAAGTGTTTTGGATTGTTGTCCCACGGAAAATCTTTGAACGGTTTGCGATAAGGACCGTCTGCCAGCGCGGGAAACAGGTACATCACCGTTTGGTAAAACTCGCGCCATGCCAATTCCTGTTGCCAAACGCGGATGCCATCGTGTGCCTCGTCACTGCGAGCCTGTGCCATCGCTTCCGTAGTTTTTGCCCAAACGGTACGGATACCGATCGCGCCAAACTTTAGCGCAGCACTTAAATGGGATGTGCCTTCAGTATTAAACGGAAAATTGCGGTGCTCCTGATAATCGGTGATGGCGCGATCGCAAAAGGTTTCCAACCGTGCTTGTGCAGCAGCTTCTCCTGGCTCCAGCAGCAGCGCATTGTCCCAAACGAAGCCCAAGTCTTTGGCGGTTGGGAGGTCGATCGCGCCTGCCTTCATCGCCGCTTGCTGTTCACTCTCGGTCAAGCCAACTGCCTGCGTCAGAGCAAGGGCTGGTTCTGCTTTCGGTTTACTACTCCAATTACGCCAGAAGGGGGTGTACACCGTGTAAGGATCACCAGCGCCCGTGCGGATTTCATCTGGAGCGTGTAAAAGTTGATCCCAAAAAGTTTTGGTTTCAATCCCAACGTGTTGAAGGGCTTCCTGAACGACAAGATCGCGCGTTTGTGAGTATGGTTCCACATCCAGATTCCAGAAGACGGCACTGGCACTCAGGGCTGTTGCAAGAGCAGGAATGCTATGTTGCGGCTCGGCTTTAAGGATTAGAAGTTGACTGCCCGCTTTGGCATAACGTGTTTGCAATGCTTGCAAGCAGCCCATCATGTAAGTCACTCTGGCAGGCGCAACATCATCACGTTCCAACAGGTTGGGGTCAAGACAGAAGACACCAACCACGCTTGCGCTGCGATTGCGCGCCGCTGCCAAACCAATGTTGTCCGAGATTCGCAAATCCCGACGGTGCCAGAAGAGAATGAGATCAGACATGAGTAGCCAGTGCTTGCTAGTTTTTAGCTGTTGGTTTTTAGTTGTTGGTCATGGTCTAGCTGCTAACAACTAAGGAGATTTCTAGGAAACAAAAGACCCACTGTCTATGCCCTACGGGCAGGCTACGCCAACGACTGCGCTCAGCCCGCTTGCACCCTGAGCGGAGTCGAAGGGTAAAATCTTTTCTGGAAATCGCCTAAGAACTAAACGCTAACAACTAGGGTAGAAATGGACGTGCCAATACGAAACTGCAAATTGTTTTTGCGTCAGCGATATCACCAATTTGAATCGCTTTTTCAACCTCAGTCACCGTCATAAGGATAGTTTCGATATCCTCATCAGCATCTTGACCCGGCGGGTTTTCGAGCAAGGTCAGGTCTTGGGCTAGATACGCATAGATGATTTCATCTGAGTAGCCAGGCGCGACGAAAATTTCGCCCAATTTTTGCCAGCGATCGGCATGGTAGCCCGTTTCTTCTTCAATCTCCCGATAGATCGTTTCTTCAGGCGTTTCACCGAGTTCGATCGTGCCAGCAGGGAATTCTAGCAGTCGTCCTTGCACCGCAAACCGATATTGCTTCACCAGAACCAATTTACCGTCAGCCGTAACAGGCACAGCCAGCGCACCGCCCGGATGTCGAATGCACTCCCACTCGCCTTCATTGCGATTAGGCAAGCGATAACGACTGGCTTCAAAGGCAAACTTACGTCCTTGATAAAGCAACCGTTGTTTAAGAAGTTGGGGCGGTTCGCGACCGAGGGGCATAGGGAAAGGGATGAAGGATAAAGGATGAAAGGTTGGAGCTGTAAGACAGTAGTAAAGGTAGATCAAGAAGCAGGGCAAGAGAACTTCTGACTTCCGACTTCTGACTCCTAATAGCTAAACCATTCTTCTGACTTCTGAACAGTCTACCGTTTGTACTAATGTTGCGATCGCGTTTCCTGAAATTGGTTCTACCCAGTGAGGAGCAATTTCTGCCAGAGGCACCAACACAAACGCACGCTCTGCCATGCGTGGATGGGGGATTTGCAGGTTGGGCGTGCTGAGAATCACATCATCGAATAACAACAAATCCAGGTCAAGAGTGCGTGCGCCCCAGCGCTCTCGGCGAACGCGACCAAATTTTGCTTCGGTTTGCAGCAGCATGTCCAGCAAGGCTTGTGGTGTGAGCGTGACCTGAAGGAGCGCACATCCGTTGAGATAGTTGGGTTGCGGTGGTCCCACTGCTTTTGTCAAATACCAGTGCGATCGCGCCTCCAAAACAATGCCTGGAGTTTGCGCTAGAACGTTCAACGCCGCTTCCAGTGTTGCGAAAGAATCGCCCAAATTACTGCCAAGGGCGATCGCGCAACGAGCAGATTTTATCGACATACCTGATGTCTGCGACAGCTCAAAAACTTACTAGCCCCTCTCTTACCGCACCACCGTCAAAATTGCTGTCAAAAGGCTGAGCAAAATCAGTACCCACAGCACAGAACCGGGAATGAAGGTCAATAGCCCGATGCCTCGTAGCACCCAGACTAAGATAGTCATCGCCAGCACTGCCAGAAATGCCACCATGCTTGGCTTGAGCGATCGTCCCATACCTTTACCGCCTCTGACTGTTGCGAAGACCACCCAAAATTCCCATGCCTACCGACAATAGCAATAGCGCCCAAATGACGTAGTTGGGAAGCGTTGTGAGTACGCCAATGCCTTTCAGCACAATAAGCACCGCTGTCAGCACCAGCATGATGCCAATGATGTAGAGAATGATGGAAATACCAACGTTATTCGGGCTGCCACTCACAGACTCGTCTCCTCAGACCACTACAGCACCCAACTATTGTGGCATGTGGAGGGAAAGGAGTGAGGGATGAGGGATGAAGGATGAGACACTACGCACTAGCACCAGCGCTTTGAACAAGTCTATAACGTTGACATGTGCTAAAACTACGATTAGTCTAGCGGAATACTCAGCTTGATTCTCGTGGCGATCGCTTCTCTCCATGCCATGCCGTCCGAATTCACACAGCGGCAATTCTCGCCACGATCGCTGCTGCCACTGCGGCAAAATAGCCTCTAGAAAATTGAAACAGGGGTCGTGCGAACAGAGGGACGAGAATGTCGTCGATCCATGTATGCATAAAACGCTTTTTGATCAGTGCGATGAGTGAGCATATACCGCTTCAAAGCCTGATCGTTCATGGCAGTATAATCAATTTCTGTCATGGCTCATTCTCATTTGTTTAGCTCCTCACCCCTTACTCCTCGCCTTACTGCTGCTGTGCCATCTCCATTAAGATGCGTTGGGAGCTTTGTTCGGAAATGCCCGTCGCGGGGCGACGTTGGATGTAGTGCCCGTCTGGTTGCAAATCCCAGGCTTGGCGATTGTCGGCGAGGAGGATACCGAGAATTTCTTGCAGATCTTTGGCGATCGCCGGATCATCAATGGGCACCACCGCTTCCACACGGCGATCGAGATTGCGTGTCATCCAATCCGCGCTGCCAATGAAGACTTCTTCCTCGCCCTGATTGTGGAAGTAGAAGATACGGGAGTGTTCCAGGAAGCGACCAACAATGCTCACCACGCGGATGTTGTCGCTAATGCCAGGTAGTTGGGGACGTAGACAACACATGCCGCGCACAATCAGGTCAATTTGCACCCCTGCTTGAGAGGCTTCATACAGTGCCACAATCATGCCAGGGTCTACCAACGCATTCATTTTGGCGACGATCCGGGCATGGTGTCCATTGCTGGCGTGTTCACTTTCGCGGTGGATGAGCGAGAGCATCCGATTGCGTAAGTTGACTGGAGCCACCAACAGTTTGCGGTACGACTGCTGCCGGGAGTAGCCTGTTAAATAGTTGAATAAATCTGTCAAGTCGGCTCCTAAATCATCGCGGCAGCTCAACAAACCGATATCGGTGTACAGGCGGGCTGTTTTAGGGTTGTAGTTGCCGGTGCCAATGTGGACATAGCGCCGAATCCGCCCCTCTTCTCGCCGCACCACCAGCATCACTTTAGTATGCGTTTTCAACCCCACCAAGCCGTAGACGACGTGTACGCCTACGTTTTCCAGCTTGCGTGCCCAGTTGATGTTGTTTTCTTCATCAAAACGGGCTTTGAGTTCTACGAGCACGGAAACTTGCTTGCCGTTCTCTGCGGCTGTAATCAGAGCATCCACAATCGGCGAATCGCCAGATGTACGGTAGAGCGTCGTTTTGATTGCCAACACGTCTGGATCATGCGCTGCTTGCGTGAGAAACCGCTGCACCGTGTTTGAGAATGAGTAGTATGGATGGTGCAGCATCAAGTCTTGCTTGCGGATGACGGCAAAAAAGTCTTCTTCCAGATCCAGCGAACTCAGATCGGCATCCAAACTGCGTCGCAAACGGGTAGGTAGCGCCGATCGCCAGGCGGCATCTTTCAACTCTGGCAGCGGTAAGTCAGTCAGCGCAAACAGGTCGCTGAGACAAAGCAACCCTTCCACTTCGTACACATCACTCTCAGCAAGATCCATTTCCTGACGCAGCATGTCGCGCACCAGTTCAGGCATGGAGGCGTGGACTTCTAACCGCACGATCGAGCCACCAAAGCGTCGTTTACGGAGTTCCTGCTCGATCGCCAGCAGCAAATCGTCTGCTTCATCTTCTGCAACTTCTAAATCACCATCGCGGGTAATGCGAAAGGGATAGTACTCCTGAATATCCATGCCAGGAAACAGCCGCTCTAAATTGTGAGCAATCACCTGCTCTAGCGGTACTGCTGTCCACGCAGCAGGCACATCTTTTTGCTGTCGCCGCAGATGTTCGGGCAGGGGTAAAAAACGCGGCAGAATTTTGGGGACTTTGACTCTAGCAAACAGTTCTTCACCCTTGGTTGGATCTTTAATGACGACTGCCAGGTTGAGGCTGAGGTTAGAGATGTAGGGAAAGGGATGCCCAGGGTCGATCGCCAGTGGAGTCAGCACTGGAAAGATTTGCTCGTCAAAATACGTTTGTAGATACGCGCGTTGTTCCTGATTAAGATCAATGTAATCAAGCAGGTACACGCCTTTAGTTGCCAGTTGCGGACGCAAGGCTTGTTCAAAGTGGCAATGCTGCTGCATGACCATAGGGCGCAAGCGTTCGCTGATTAAATTCAACTGAGCTTGTGCGGTCAGTCCATCTGCCGATCGTCGGGTGACTTTAGCGGTTACTTGCTCTTTCAGCGCTGCCACTCGCACCATGAAGTACTCATCCAAATTAGAGCTGAAAATCGCCATGAATTTCAGCCGTTCCAGCAAGGGCGTGCGCGGGTCAAACGCTTCGTGCAACACCCGATTGTTAAACTCTAGCCAGCTAATTTCGCGGTTGAAATAGTACTCAGGATCGCTGAGGGTAATATCGGTCGGCGGCTGTTTGTCTGGTACAACCTTTCTCTGCCTTGCCATGCTTAACCAAACGCCTCATCTTCTCTACCCGTCCACCATTCTCCAAGATGCATTAAATCCTGATGAATGTCCGCCAGGGCTTGAGTGTACTCGGCAGCAGAAAGGGTGTCTCGCTCATCTTGTAGTTTTTGCAACCGCAGTTGTGCAAGCAGCCACGGCTTGCTGATACCGTCGGTTTGTTCGATGTAACGAGCGAGGCGTTCACTCGGTGTCTCTTGAGGCGCAGGGCGATTCATGGGCGTTAGATACGATGGCGGTAGAACAACAGGGGACAATGCATCTACTCCATCGTATTACTGATGCCTGAAGAAAGTGAAGCAAACACTCGATCGTTTGTCTGCGTGCTGCTTAAGGATGCGATCATGCGTCAGAATGTTAGAATTCTTACATCTTCCTTACTTGCTGTGCCTGCAATCGCATGGAAACAACTCGACTATCTAGTAAGGGGCAGGTGATGCTTCCCAAAGCATTACGTGATGCGTACCACTGGGAAGCTGGGCAAGAACTTGTGGCGATCGCGGTTGGCGATGGCATCTTGCTAAAACCTAAAAAGCCGTTTCAAGAAACGACGTTGGCAGATGTTGCAGGCTGTTTGCATTATCAAGGCAAGCCCAAGAGCCTTGATGAAATAGAAAGTGCTGTTCAGCAGGGTTTCACGGAGCAGTGGCGTGATTGCCGTTGATACGAATGTGGTTGTACGCCTGCTGACGCAAGATGATGAGCAGCAGTACAACAAAAGCCTCAAGCTGTTTCAAGAGCAAGCCATCTTTATCGCGGATACGGTCATTCTTGAAACGGAATGGGTCTTAAGGTTTGCTTACCAATTCCGACCGGATGAGAACTGCCGAGCGTTGAGCAAACTCCTTGGGTTACCCAATGTTCAGCTTGAAAATGCCAGTTTGATAGCACAAGTGTTGCAATGGCATGAACAGGGTTTAGATTTTGCCGATGCGTTTCATTTAGCTAAAAGTCAGCATTGTTCAAGTTTTTATACGTTCGACAATAAATTTGTGAGAAAAGCTAAAGACCTGACTGAGTGTGCAGTTCAGCAACCTTGACGATCGCGCTCCGTCTTGACATCTACAAGCGTAGCGATCACACTGCTTCATCCATCTGTGATTCTGTTGAGGCGATCGCAGATGCTTGAACAATAAGAGATTAGAAGGGCGATCGCACAACGTTGGTGGCAGTGAGGCATTGTTTGATTAGGATATAGGATTGCTCGTTTAATACGTGAAGCATTTAAAACTTTAATATGTTCTTATTGAGCTTGTCGAATATTTTGCTTGATTAAAAGACGAAGATGACCATGTAGTAATTTATTTATACGAAAGATCCCTAGATCATAAGCCCATGCTCTCGATA
>JACMKO010000508.1 GCA_014380065.1 Leptolyngbya sp. ES-bin-22
AGCAGTGAAGGCAAAACTGCTTGTAAACGATTCAATAGTGATGATGGGGGCGGTTAGGAACGAGTCTTGCCTCCCGAAATTTTGCACCATATTGGCAAAGACAAGACCCAACGCTTAGAGAGCACCAAGGGGATTGTTCGACCACAAACCGGACGCTGGCAGCGCAGACAGCACGAGTTTGGCCAGCGCTGGGAGCAAACGCAGGTGACGACGCGATGAGTGGTGAGTTATGACCAGTGGCTTTGGCAACATCGCCGCTTGAAGACGACCGCAGCGCAACGAGCAGGCTTAACCCACAAGCTTTGGACGTGGCACGATCTCGTCACTTACCCCACCATTGTCTGATGCACTACCATTCATTGCTAGGCTAAAGGTTAGCAATGAATATTAACAACTTACGTATATGAATCAACTGTCGCTGAATCTCGTGGCGATCGGCATTTTTACCATCACGATGACGAGCTTGCTGGGACCGATGATTAGCGTGTCGCCGCTGGTGCCTGCGATCGCGACCGCAGGCATCCTGGGACTGGCAACATTGGATACCTTAAGCTGGCGGGGGCAAGGTTCCACCCTACTGCTAGACTGGCTGGCTGGGTTCTCATCGGGACATCGCGATCGTGTGATTCGTCACGAAGCAGGACATTTTTTGGTCGCTCATCAGCTCGGCATTCCCACTACGGGCTATACGCTAAACGCCTGGGATGCCCTGAAGCAAGGCTATCCGGGTCAGGGCGGTGTGCGGTTTGACTCTGAGGAACTAGAGGCAGCGATTCAGCAAGGGCAGCTAGCGGGGCAACTGTTAGACCGCTACTGCACGATCTGGATGGCAGGCATCGCCGCCGAGATGCTGATCTACGGCAACGTTGAAGGGGGAGCGGATGATCGCCAAAAGCTGAGAGGTTTACTGGCGCAACTGGGTCTCCCCCCGGCAGAATTAGAACAAAAAGAACGCTGGTCACTCCTCCGCGCTAAAACCTTGCTCCAAGGCAACACCTCTGCCTACGAAGCGCTGATGATAGCCATGACTCAAGGCGCGTCAGTGGAGGACTGTAGTGAGGCGATCGCACAGCATTTGCCACAAGCAGCGTGAAGGGGAGGCGTTGGGACGTGAGGGCTGAGAAGAGCTTTGATCACCCTACGTCTCGCTCCCTTCCTATGTCTCCCATGTTGGTAGAAACTTTCGCAGCAGCCCAGTGACGATCGCAGGCTGCTCCAGATGTGCCAAAACCCCGGCATCCGCTAAGCGAACAAAGGCTTTCACACTGGATGGATTTAAGCTTGCCAGCCGTTGACCAGCATCCGCGTCAATAAACTGTGCCTTCTCGCCCCACAAAATAACCGTTGGCACATGGAGTTGCGGCAGGTAGCGGGCAAGATCAAAGTAAAGGTCGCCCCGCAGAAATGCCAGTGCTGCGTACTCAGCATTCGGTTGTCGAGCTGACTCCAGGTAGGCGGCCACCATTTCTGGCGAGACGCGATCGGGCTGGGCAAACAGAAAGCGCTCCAAAAAGTTGTGAACAGAAACTTCAGTGGTTGCGCCTAGCGTGTAGATCAGTTGATCAAGCAGCGGTGTATTGATGACTTGCAGAGGCAGTCTACGTCCAGCATCTTGTCCAAAATCGGCAAAGCCAGAAGGGGAGATGAGAAACAGCGCTTTAATTAACTCTGGCTGCTGAAGGGCGAGCCGAATGGCGATCGCCCCAGTTAACGACGAGGCGACGATCGTCACTGGAGCGGTACAGGTTTTCTGCATAAACTCTGTCAGCGTCGTCAGATAATCCGTTACCTGATAATCCCGCACAGGATGGTGCGACTGTCCCCAGCCAATCAAATCGGGAGCCAAGACGCAATGCGAGTCTAAAAACGCGGGGTAAACCTTCGACCATTCATACGCCGAGGCTCCTCCCCCAAAGCTATGCAAAAACAGTAGCGGCGGTGCGTCAAGGGATGGCATTGCCCACGGCTGACCGACGGGTACGTAGTAAACCATCGCCCCTAATGAGGTGTCCACTACTTTTTGACCCATTCCAGAAGGATGAAATTGCAGCATTAGCCAATGGTTTCGATACGTGCTTCAGGGTTCTCACCCTACAAGTGTTTTATCTTGCCACAGTTGCGTTGGGATTGTGTCTACCGCTGACCACATCTGCCACTGGTCACATCTGCCACTGATTACATCTGCCACTGATCACGGAGTGCTGGTGGCGATCGAGTCCCTCCTCTAGGAGCCTGACAGGGCGATCGCGCCATAAAACACTCAATTTAAAGGCAACATGCTACCGTCTTCCTAATGCGCTACAGCTAAGATAAGCCATGAAAGCGACAAACTCTTCCTGGGAATTCAGCAGGTTTCTGCAAACCCTTACCTACTTTGAAGTACTGCCAGTTCTAAACTGGTTTCAGCGTTTATTCCGGAGTTCTACAGCGCCGCAACCGATGATGACACACACCTCAACCGCAAAGACCATCCTCGTTGTGGGTGCAACGGGTGGCGTTGGCAAACGGGTTGTGCAGCAGTTGCGCGATCGAGGCTATCCTGTTCGTGCTCTAGTGCGAGACTTAGAGCGCGGCAAGGCAATGCTAGGCGACGTAGAGAGCATTGATGCCGACATCACCCTTGCCGAGACCCTTACGCCTGCTGTGGTGAAGGACATCTGCGCGGTGATTTGCTGTACAGGTCCGCGTGTGCAGCCAAAAGAGGGCGATACACCCGATCGCGCCAAGTATTATCAGGGCATTAAATTCTATCTGCCCGAAATCGTCGGCGACACACCCGAAAGCATCGATTATCAAGGCATCAAGAACCTGCTTCACGCCCTTTCAGAACCACTCAAAGCCGCTCAAACGAACGAAAAAACCCTCTTTGACTTCACAAACAAACCAGTCATAACCCCACTCCCCACTCCCCAATCTCCACTCCCTGCTCTTTGGGGCGCACTGGATGATGTCGTCATGGGCGGCGTTAGTGCCAGTACGATCAGCCAAAGCGACCACACCGCGCTCTTTGCAGGCAATGTTTCCACAGCCAATGCTGGTGGATTTGCCTCCGTTCGCACCCGCAATCTGGAGCCAGCGCTGCATCTGCCCGGCTATGAGGGCATCAAACTACGAGTGAAAGGCGACGGTCAACGGTACAAATTTCTCATGCGAGACGACGACAAGTGGGACAGCATCGCGTACTCTCACTCCTTCGACACTACAGCGGGTGAATGGCTTGACGTGCATATTCCCTTCCACACGCTGATGCCAGTGTTTCGTGCCAAAACGTTAGCGAATGCGGCACCGCTCAATGCCAGTCGCCTTTGTTCGCTGCAACTGATGCTCAGTAAGTTTGAGTACGACGGTGGCTTAAATCCGCACTTTACAGCCGGGGAATTTGCGCTAGAGCTTCAGTCCATCAGCGCGTATGGCAAACCGACCCTGCCGCAGTTTGTGCTGGTGAGTTCCGCAGGCGTGACCCGCATCGATCGCCCCGGACTCAACCTCGACGACGAACCGCCAGCCGTGCGCATGAACGACCAGCTCGGCGGCATTCTCACCTGGAAACGACGCGGCGAAGAGGCTGTCCGTGAAAGCGGCATTCCTTACACAATTGTTCGTCCCTGTGCGTTGACCGAAGCCCCAGGAGGCAAACAATTAATCGTTGACCAGGGCGATAATATGCGCGGTGCCATCAGCCGTGACGATGTAGCGGCAATTTGCATCCACGCGATCGAACAACCATCGGCCTGCAACGTCACCTTTGAAGTGAAAGCCGAGGCATCGGACGGCTCCGTTCATTGGACAACCTTTTTCGAGCCTTTGCAGCCCGATCACCAAGAGGGTGTTTGAATGGCATCCCTCGCCCGTGATTCAAAATCACGGTTTCACTGGGCAAAACTTAGTCAAAGGAAGTGAAGCCTGATTGGACAGACCTTCAACCCGTTGCAACGGGTTTCGCACCATAAGTCCGGCTTGCCAATTACGGGCGGGATGGCTTTGCTTTCTAGCTGCTTTTCCACAAACGCGATCGCCCTCTTAACGAACGGCGATCGCGTCACACGCTCGCTTAGAAAACAAAGCTACTTAGAATTGAACGTCTGAAACTGCTTGAGGGCAGCCTGACCAATGTTGAATAGTGCCCAACCACCAGCCGCCACAAGGGGAAGCAGAACGACGACGATGCGCATATCAATTTCCATGTCCAGAGTCCCTCGTTTAAAGATTCTTGAATGATTCTCATCTTCTATTTTCACGCAAAGAGCCGCGTTTTCCTAGCCCTTAGGCACAAATCCCAGATCAGTGCCTTTCCCAGCATGAACCAGTGCTAACAGTTCGTAACGTTTAGCGTGGTCAATGAGATCTTCTGACTCAGCGTCCGACAACTGCCGCAAAACTTTGCCAGGAATGCCGACGACGAGCGATCCCACGGGCACATCTTTTGTCACCACTGCTCCCGCGCCCACAATGCTACCTGTGCCAACCCGCACGCCATCCAGCACCACCGCGCCAATGCCGATTAAGCAACCTCGCTCAATGTAGGCACTATGGACGACAGCACGGTGCCCGATCGTCACATAAGCCTCCAGCACTGTTGGTTGACCCGGATCGCCATGCAAAATTGCGCCATCCTGAACATTCGTGCTTTCGCCAATCACAATCTGTTCCACATCACCACGCACGACCGCTCCGTACCAGATACTCGCTCCGGCGGCGATCGTCACTCGTCCAATCACGGTGGCATTCGCTGCCACAAACGCTGCTTGCGAACAGTCTGGCGGTGCCCAAAAAGGGGGATGGTGCTGAAGTTCGTTAGTCACAATAAATCACAAATAAATAACGTGCAATTGCCATAGGGAGGCAATTGCCTAACGAGTATAATAAAGCCACTGGCAGCGACGCACACGAACAGGC
Organism: Leptolyngbya sp. ES-bin-22; assembly: GCA_014380065.1. Taxonomy (GTDB): domain Bacteria; phylum Cyanobacteriota; class Cyanobacteriia; order Leptolyngbyales; family Leptolyngbyaceae; genus Stenomitos. The sequence continues at coordinate 4,897 of JACMKO010000508.1, forward strand.
ATACCCGCTCTTGATGACTAACCTTGGCTTGCAATACCCAATCTTTGGGCCAGAGATTCAGTGCCCTCACTGCCGCCAAGCAATCCCGGCATTGACGCTTACGGACACCTACCTGTGCCAGCGACATGGTGCCTTTGAATCAGACCCCAAAACAGGCGAACTGGTACATCTTCAGTCGGGGCGACACTGGCGACGATGGGAAGATGAATGGTACCGCCAACACACGCATCCTGATGGCATTCGGTTTGAGATCCACGAGGCACTCGATCGCCTCTACACGCAGGGCTATCGGGCAACTCGTGTCATCATCGCCCAACGCTATAAAGATCTTGTGAGCACTTATCTGGAGCGCAGCACCCCTTGGCGCGGGCCAGCAGACTCTCAGCGTCCCCGTCTGTACGGTCTACCCGTTGAATTTAGCCCCGATCCTAAAGACGCTCCTTGCTGGGATGTGATCAACTTTGATTTAGACAAAGAACCAGGTGCACCAGTCCAGTACCCGTACTTCCGGCTGTTTGAGTGAACCCTATTCTCTGTGGGGCATGGCAATGCCATGCCCCTACTTCCATGTCTGTGGTGGTTGAAAGCGATAGATATCCTGAATGGTCTGTACCCAACCATCTGCAAGTGATGCCAGGATACGATCGCCCTTTTCCTTAGTCGCTGTCGTCGGATCGCCCAAAACGCCACTTTTGCTGAGATCCCGCGTCATCCAGGCAAACGGCAGGTTCCCTTCCATACTCAACAAACTATCGTCTGGTAAGCCTTGGGGATACTCCGCGATCGCCCGTTCCATCTTCACCTGCTCCGGCAAAATCGACAGCAACAGACTCGTTTCTGCATCCCCCGCGTGAATCCCCAACGCCTGTTCCTTTGCAGTGAGCAACTCATTGGTCACATTCGGCACCCGCCACGTAAACAACGGCAAAACAACAAAATCCTCATAGAGCTGGTGCAAATCCCTTGCCACCATTTCAATCACCTGCGGCTGCCCACCGTGCGAGTTGACAAACGCCAGTTTACGGAAGCCTGCCCGATAGATGCTCTCGCCCACCTCCATCAGCGTGGCAATCAGCGTCTGGACACTCAGGGTAATGGTGCCCGGAAAATGCCAGTGTTCATTTGATTTGCCATAGTAGAGCGACGGCAACGCATACGCGGGAACACTAGCGGGTAGTTGTTGCAGCGCTTTGCCAATGACCGCCTGCCCGATCGCTGCATCCACTGCCAATGGCAAATGCGGTCCATGCTGCTCGATCGCCCCCACTGGTTGGATTATCACCACATTGTCCTTATCTGGCATCGCCTGAATGTCTGTCCACGTCAGGTACGCAAAGAAGCGATCGGGTGGAATAAAGCCGTGAAGCATGACGGGAAAGGATAAAGTATGTAGCTCGCTTCTGCAAAGCAGTAGGCTAAAGGATAAGAGATATCGGCAGAGAGTTTTGAGTTAATTTTGACCACCGACCACCGACCACATCTTTTAGCCTTCATACTTTAGCCTTTCCACCAACATGTCCACCGTCCTCGAAGAACAACTTGGCTACTTCTTTTTTGATAAACGCATTCTGACACGATCGCTGACTCGCAAAGCGTATGCGTTAGAGCAACGCCAAAAAAATCAGGAGTGCGAGGATCAAGAAATTTATCGCACGCTCGGTGATGCTGTCCTCAAAACCGTGCTGACAGAACTTTTAATTCGGGCAGGTTCCGCTACAAGACAGGACATTACGGTGAGAAAAATTGAGCTGGAGCGCGAAGAAAATCTAGCGAAAATCAGTCTGGAATTAGGCATCGGCTATGTACTGAAACTGGGCATTGGCGAAAAGCAGCAGCGTGCCTATGACCAACCCTACGTACTTGCCGAAAGCCTGGAAGCAGTGATCGGCGGTATCTACTTTGATGGTGGCTTCAGTGCAGCTAGAGAAACCATTCGACGGCTGTTTAAAGATGTGTTTCCGATCGAGTAGTGTGCAACCCAATCCAAAAAACGCCGATTTCTTTAAAGAAATCGGCGGTCTGAACGTGCGATAAGTCACCACCATCGCTGCCTCGGCATTGATAATATTCGTTGATCAGTATTTTTGATGAACGATTGCCCCTTTGATCGATCGCCTTGAATACAAGAAACCCAACATCGATCGTGGTGTTGGGTTTTTGCTTGTCTGGTCGATCTATGAAGTGGGCGATCGCGCTATCCTCATAAAAACAATTGATTTACATGAGTAACATTAATGACGTTTTTACACTACTGTTCCTTCTATGGATAGGCACGATCTATTGGTTTGTAAGTCATTACGCAATTTTAAGTATTCATTTTCCGTTTGAAATTGTTGCCTTCCTGGGTACAATCATTGGGTCTTGTATATTACTTAGATTTAATTTAATGAGAGGTTACACTTCAGGCTTGGGAAATATTTTATTTCTTCACTTCGGCTCCATTATTGCACTGGTCATCATTCTACTGATGATCTTTGTAGGAACAAAGCACTCAGCTTTTTGCAGACCCGAAATTCTGCAAGCTCAAGCATGGTGGTGTTTAAGATAGTGCGCTTGTGGCTCTTATTCGTTGTCTTGAGTACGCAAAACCAATACCCATAGTAGTGTGGTTTTTTTATTGTTGATTCAGCTTTCGAGATGGGCGATCGCCGACGCTTCTTAGAACGGCTGCGGATGCCGCTCATATTGAGTACCATCAGTGTATTGCGATCATGATGACTTACAGATAGTCAGAATCGTTCTTTAACATCCACAAGAGGAGAGAGTTCGTTGCTTTACAAAGTGCCCTTAATGCTCTCACCCCAGCCTGAAGGTGGTTTCACGGTGACATCACCACTGCTACCAGAATTGGTTACAGAAGGCGAGACCGTCGAGGAAGCGCTGGCAAATGTCCGTGATGCGCTAGCGGCTGTCGTGGAAGCGTATGAAGATATGGGGCGACACTTGCCGCTTAATATGCAGGTTGCAGACGCTGAAAATTCGCTGTGGCTAGAAACGGTTGTGACTGCCCCATGAAGTACCGCGATGTTACTCGCAAGCTAAAAGCACTGGGCTGTCAGGAGTTGCCTCGACGTGGTGGCGGTTCTCATCGTAAATGGTTCAATCCAGAGACACAGCAAGCTACTGTACTGCCAGATTAGGGCAGCCGTGATCTCAAACTCGGCACCGTGCGGGCTGCCATTCGCCAGTTAGGCATTGATTGGAATGTGTTTGATGGTGCATAGCTTCACCGCTTGTCGATCGTCCGTAGCGAAACCCAGCATCGATCGTGATGTTGGGTTTTTGCTTGTTTATA
>JACMKO010000509.1 GCA_014380065.1 Leptolyngbya sp. ES-bin-22
GCACTATGTGAGGACTTTAGCGTCAGTCAGTCAGCACACCGCCAGGTGGAAGCAAGCTACAGCAGTCAGCAGTCAGCAGTCAGAACTGACTCCCCACTCCCGACTCCCGTTCGGCTGAGCGCTCACGTCGAAGCCGACTCCCGACTCCCCCCTTTAATCCAAACCCTGCACGGGCATCAAAACTGGGTTCGTTTTCTTGCCTACAGTCCTGATGGTAAGCTGCTAGCAAGTTGTAGCCAGGATGGCACCGTCAAGCTATGGAATGAGTTTGCGACATGCCTGGAAACGCTACGGGTGCAACGACCGTATGAAGGTGCGAATATTACAGGCGTTACGGGGCTTACTACTGCTCAAAAAGATACGCTAAAGCTGCTGGGAGCGATCGAGTCTCCTACTCACGTTGTTGTGCCGCCACAAAATGCCTCGCGCTCATGATTTTGTCCGCCTTGCGACCGGGCACCGCTGTGCCAGAAATGCCTAACACTGATGCATATGAACCGAAGACTTTTAACGACTGCCATCACAGCCATGTTGTGCCTGATGACGTTTGTCCTTGTCGTCAGCCCAGGTCGAACCCAATCGACCGTCGCTCAAAGCATCGACCCATTAGCACCCTCGATCACTCCGGTTGTTAAACCTGCCACACCCCAACCTGAACCTGCGTCTATGGCTTGTGCCTTGCAGCCTGATAAAGGTAGTGTCAAGGCGCGAACCCAGGCAATGTTAAAACGTCGTGCCCAATTGCTTGCCAGCGGTTCCTTTGGTCTTTCACGCTTCCGGCAAGCATCAAAAATGGCAGCAGTTCAAACGGGTGACAAACCGACGCTAGAAATGGCTCAAGCTGATGTCGGTTACGTCCCAAGAGAGCAGATCGCGTTTGTAGATCCGACGAACTATGGCGATCGCTTTCTCAACGATATCAACGGCAACCCTGCCAACCTGGAACCGCTGCTTGTGCTGCATGAAACCGTCGGATCTGCCAGCAGCGCCCTCAACCTGTTTCAAGCCTTTCATCGCCATGATGACGATCAGGTGAGTTATCACACCCTGGTTAAACGGGATGGCACGATCGTCTATTTGGTGCCGCCAGACAAACGAGCGTTTGGGGCTGGCAATTCTGTCTTTGTGGGTGCTAATGGTGCTGAAGCGGTAAAAACTAGCCGCACCTTTCCAGGCTCCGTGAATAATTTTGCCTACCACATCTCGCTGGAAACCCCCTACGACGGCAGTCACAACGGCTATACCCACAGCGGTTATACGCAGACTCAATACAAGTCCCTCGCCTGGTTGGCGGCGAAAACAGGCGTTGCCGATGAGAGAATCACGACGCACAAGGGGGTCGATCGCAGTCGATCGCGCATCGACCCACGCAGTTTCAGTGACACCACTTTCTTTGCACTGCTAAGAAGCCAGCCCAGAACTGCTGAAATTGCCATTCGCTGTACCAATCCCTCCGAAGCAGCGGCTCAACCGTAGTAAGAGTGGATAAAGCGGTTGGATTAAGCGATTGCCAGCGCAACTGCTTCGTCTTCTACCAACCTTGGATCACGCTCATCACTCTGCATCAGTCGGTCGATCGCCCGATCGATCAGATCTAACCCTTGCTGTACGTTCTCGATCGTGCTCAACTGTCCCCGCAATTCTGCTGCACCAGCGAAGCCTTTGGAGTACCAGGTCATGTGTTTACGCGCCTGACGCACGCCGCGATCGCCCTTGTACTCCCACAGCATTTGCAAATGCTCACGGGCACACTGGAGCCGCTCAACCGAGGTCGGGGTTGGCTTCAGGGTTCCGGTTTTCAAAAAATGATCCACTTCGCCGACCAGAAACGGATAGCCCATTGTGCCGCGCGAACACATTACGCCATCGGCACCCGTTTGCTCCAGGCAGTTCACTGCTGCTTCCACTGAGAAAATGTCGCCGTTGGCAATCACTGGAATCGACAGGATCTCTTTCACTCGTGCAATCCATTCCCACTTGGCGTTGCCGTTATAGCCTTGAGAACGGGTGCGTCCGTGGACGGTAATCATCTGTGCGCCTGCATCTTCCATGCGTTTGGCAAAGTCCAGAATGGTAATTTCTTGATCTGTCCAGCCAATCCGGGTTTTAACCGTGACAGGTACGTTAACGGCTTGGGTGACCGATCTCACGATCGCCTCTGCCGTCTCTGGATCACGCAGCAGCGATGAACCACCGCCATTTTTAGTGATCTTGTTCACCGGACAGCCCATGTTAATATCTACCGTGTCTGCCCCTTCTGCCACTGCCATCTGTGCCGCTTCTGCCAAAAAATCGGGACGACAATCAAAGAGCTGGATGCTAATCGGGCGCTCGTTGGGGTCTACCTCCATGATGATGGGCAGATCCTTGACATAATGCAGCCCTGTCGCGTTCACCATCTCGGTATACATCATCGACTCTGGCGCATGACGGCGCACCAACCGCCGAAACACTAAATCGGTGACACCCGACAAGGGTGATTGCAACACGCGACTATTCACCTCAAAGCGTCCAATCTTTAGGGGTGTAGACAGTCGAGCTTTGAGGGCTTGAGAAAGGGAGAGCATCGAACCAACGAACCCAGTAGAATCAATACTCTAATCTTATCGTTGCTGAGTTGGCAAAAACTGCCGTATGAGATTGAGTCAGAGCATCAGCAATTGCCATAATGGCTGCGATCGTCTGTCTTGCTCAAATGCCTGCATCAGTGCGATCGTCCAGACTGAGTGCAAATCTAAGCGCGATCGTCCAACGTTTAAAGGTTAATTGAATGTTGGCGATCGTCTCTCTAATTTAGTTTGTAGGGTGCGTTGCTACAAGCAAACGCACCCTCAAAGATCGTATCGACTCTCATCCATCTCCATAGGGCAAACGCATACATTTCTTCATAGTTTGCGGAAAGGCTGAGATAAAACCTTGGTGAGGTAATGATCA
>JACMKO010000048.1 GCA_014380065.1 Leptolyngbya sp. ES-bin-22
ACCAGAATCAGCCCGCATAATCCGAAAACGATCGCCATACTGCTGCCGTAAATCTCGCGCCACGGCTTGCAAGACTTCTGGATCATCATCCACAGTAAGAATAACGGGTTTAGCCACGAGAATCACCTGCGATTAGGGGTTTGACGAACAGGCATCCACGTTAACTTGCCTTCAAGCAAGCGTAGTCGGTGTAACCTTTCTCTGCGCCCTCTTTACCTTGACCATAAAACGTTTTGGGATCAGGTTTATTTAACGGAGCGTTATGCTCAAGTCGAGTGGGTAGATCGGGATTGGCAATAAACAACTGACCAAAGGAGACCAAATCGGCATCACCCCGTGCCAGAGCGATATTACCCTTGTGGCGATCGTAGCCGCCATTGGTAATCACCGCTCCTTGAAACAACGGACGAAAGCGAGAAGTTACTGGATTCAATACTGTCTTCTGTAAATCCGTTTCATTGGGTTCCATCAGGTGGATGTATGCCAACCCAAATTGGTTTAATGCTTTGATTACATAGCCAAATGTAGCTTCTGGATCAGAATCACCCATGCCGTAGAACGTGTTGCTGGGAGACAGCTTGATGCCGACGTAATTACCACCCCAAACATCAACGATTGCGCCAACCACGTCTAGCAAAAACCGCGTCCGATTTGCGATCGAGCCGCCATATTCATCGGTACGCTGATTGGAAACATCCTGCAAAAATTGATCAATCAGATAGCCAAAGGCACCATGCAGTTCTACTCCATCAAACCCCGCCGCTTTTGCATTTTCTGCTCCTTGCCGAAACTGCCCAACAATTTGAGGAATTTCGTGGGTTTCTAAGGCGCGGGGCGGTTCCATTGCCACCTTGCCGATCGGTGTATGCAGGTCGCCTGTTGCCGCGATCGCGCTTGGTGCTACGGGCAATTCCCCATTCAGCAGCGAGGGATGGGAAACGCGCCCAGAGTGCCAAAGCTGGAGAAACACTCGTCCACCAGCTTGATGCACTGCGTCGGTGACGAGTTGCCAGCCCTTGACTTGCTCCGGTGAGTAAATGCCTGGACAGTTCATATAGCCCAAACTCAAAGGCGAGACCATTGTGCATTCAGTCACGATCAAGCCAGCAGTAGCCCGCTGAGCGTAGTAAGTCGCATTGAGCGACCAGGGCACAGTGCCATCAGAGCGTAGGCGCGTCATGGGTGCCATGACGATGCGGTTGGGTAATTCATAAACACCAAGCTTGACCGGAGCAAATAGAGTTACATCTGAAGTCATATGTGAACTTGCCTTGCATTGCGATTTAAGTAAACTAGATTCACTCCAAATAATCAACCCTTTGTGGGTGAAATGATGGCTACATTGTCTTCAAGCTTGCAAGGGTAAGCGAATTGAGAACCGAGTTTCACCAGGCTGCGATTCCAGAGCGATCGTCCCTTGATGGCGATTTTCCACAATGCGTCGGACGATATCTAAACCCAGCCCTGTGCCTTTACCCACAGGCTTGGTGGTAAAGAATGACTCAAAGATGCGCGATTGGATCGCAGGCGGAATGCCCGCGCCATCATCCGTGATTTCCACACAAACCGAGTTGCCGTCCCGCGCGATGGTGATTTTGAGACAACCGTTACCGTTCATAGCATCGATCGCGTTGTCAATCAAGTGCGTCCAAACCTGATTGAGTTCACTGCCGTAAGCATTGATTTGAGGCAAGGTGCGATCGTAACAACGGCTCACTTCAATATTGGGTTTGAGCCGATGGGAAAAGATCTGCAACGTGTCTTCAATGCCCTGATGCACATCTACCAATTGTTGCACCCCTTGATCAAGGTAAGAGTAAGCCTTCATCGATTGCACCAGTGTACTGATCCGTTCTGCTCCGCGTAACCCGCTTTTAATCATCGACATGACATCAAAGGAGAGTGCCAACCAACGCACTCCCATATCTCTGAGTTCTGTAGAGTCATCCTTCCAGCGCGCGGTGAGCTGGTCTAACGTCTCCACGGTCACGCCGCCAAGTGACAGCGGTTCAGCTAAATTCCAGGCATTGGCAACCCCATACGCTTCCAGCCACTCTAGCAACTGCTCCTCACGATCGCTCGCCGCTGCCAGATTCAGGCGATCGTGCAGGATGGTCTCGTAACCCTCATCGCGGGCTTGCTCCCATTGGTGAGTATGCGCTGCTTCAATCTGGCGCTGCCCGTAGACCAAATTCATCCGCTGTAGCTCTATCATGGCTGGGATGACATCTCTCAAGGCACGAACGACAGCGGCTGCCGGATTATTCAACTCATGGGCTAACCCAGCCGAGAGCGTGCCCAAAGCTGCCATCTTCTCTCGACCGCGAACAAACGATTCGACCCCACGCAGTCGCTGCGCCATAACGCGGAACACAGCACGCTCAAAATCCCGACATTCGTGCAGCAGGGTGCGGAAGTCATCGCCAGCGATTTCATACGTCAGACAATCTGTGATTGCGTGCAGGGTGACAGGAACGGGTTCATCCGTGAGAATCGGTGTTTCGCCAAAGAATGCGGGTGCTTTGTGTTGCCCGATCGGAATGTCAATGCCTTCACTGATACGAGTTACACCAATTTGACCCGCAATGAGCAGAAACACGCCCCGTGCGGCAGCACCTTCCTGCACCAGTATTTCTCCGGTAGCTAGCTCAACTTTTTGGACACGATCGCACACCCAATGCAATCGCGTTTGAGGCAGATATTGAAACAATTCCAGCTTAGAAAGATCTTCGACACACAGCATCAGGTCATGTCCTTACAGACTGGTTGCATTGCAAGTGTTCTATACAAACAGTAGAGAGCCTTCTAGCCCGTGACTATTGGTTACGATGAGCGTTGCATCTCTAAGACGGCAGGATTAAAGCCAGGATCAAACTGGGTGCTTTCATCAAAATACGCCTCTTTGAGATGCACTTGAAACAGATCGGCACCCCTCAAGTCGGCACCGCACAAATTAGCCTGGTGAAAATTGGTATACATCAGATCAGCACCGCAAAGAATGACATTTCGCAAATCTGCGCCTCGTAAATCTGCGCTAGAAAGATTGACTGCCGTTAGGTCAGCGCCGCGCAGTTTGGTGCCGTGCAGCTTGGCTGCTCGAATATCCGCTTTGTGCAATGTAGCGTCTTCCAGATTCGCCTGGGTCAGGTCAGCTTTTTGCAAACTCGCCTGACTCAAATCTGCTTGACTCAAATCTGCCTCTGTCAAATCTGCTTCGAGCAGGTTGGCAGCACAAAGGTTAGCGCCCTGGAGCATGATTCCCTTCAAGTTTGCCGTCTTTAAGTCGATCGCGCTCAAGTTTACACCTCTAAAGTTTCGTTCTCCAGCGGCATAGCGATCGAGTAAGGCAGTCACATCGATGGTGCTAGACATAAAACTTCTCCTGGTAGGGTTCACAGCAGCGTGATCCTATCGTAGATGATGGCTTACTCAGGTTGACTCTTTCTTGCGGCGATCGCTCAGGCTCGGTGTTTGAACTCCACCTTTAAGGCTGCTTCACCCCGCTCTAAGTAAGAAGAACCTCAATCCGATTGAGCGATGCTGGCAACACCTCGGTCTTTGTGAACACAGGTGCGGGTAGTTTCAATCGCTGGCTTGAGCTGGCAAAGCAACGCCTGTCTTCCTTGACTTCCAGATCAGAGCGCGGCACTGACCAGCGCTGCTTTCATCCTGGAAGCGCAATTCTGTGCAGCGTTATAGTGGTCTGGTAGAGGCATACAGTCTGGCACAAGCATTGGTGCTCTTGCTGGCATGCTTGAACCAGGTTCTGTGCGTCTACTTGGAAAACCTGTCGATCGCGCCACCCCAATCGATGAACGGGTTGGTACAGTGTGAGACGAATGCCGCTCACAACCCATTGCTTTGAACGTAAAGGCTACCCCTGCATGAATCTGTTCTTTATTGTGATTAGCTCTCTGGCAACGCTTTCGGCGATCGGCATTGCCCTCTATTTAGCTACGGCTCGTCGGTATCAATCGTCTAGCTCTGTCGCCAATGCCTACGATCAATGGACAGACGATGGCATCTTAGAGTTCTATTGGGGCGAACACATCCATTTGGGTCACTACGGCTCTCCACCACAGCGCAAAGATTTCCTCAAAGCCAAGGAAGACTTTGTGCATGAAATGGTGCGCTGGGGTGGGCTAGACAAGTTTCCTCCCGGCACAACGGTTTTAGATGTAGGGTGTGGCATTGGCGGCAGCAGTCGCATTCTGGCGCGGGATTATGGCTTTGTCGTGACGGGCGTAACCATCAGCCCCCATCAGGTTAAACGTGCTCAGGCACTAACCTCACCGGACCTCTCCGTGCAGTTTCAGGTCGATGATGCAATGGCACTTTCATTCCCCGACGCTTGTTTTGATGTGGTCTGGTCGATCGAAGCCGGTCCGCATATGCCGGATAAAGCTATTTTTGCTAGAGAACTGCTGCGGGTGCTTAAACCTGGTGGGGTGCTGGTGGTTGCCGATTGGAATCAAAGAGACGATCGCCAACACCCCTTGAATGGTTGGGAGCGGCCAGTCATGCAGCAACTCCTTGATCAATGGTCGCATCCGGCTTTCTCCAGTATTGAGGGGTTTTCCGAATTGTTAGAGGCAACTGGATTGGTTTCAGGAAACGTCGTGACAGCAGATTGGACAGAACAGACCCTCCCCTCCTGGCTGGAATCAATTTGGCAAGGGATTATTCGACCAGAAGGCTTAGTGCGCTTTGGTTTACCGGGTTTTGTCAAATCGGTGCGGGAAGTGCCAACGCTGTTATTAATGCGTGTTGCCTTCGGTACACGACTGTGCCGCTTTGGCATGTTTCATGCGTTACGAGCAGATTGTTCTGGGCAAGCCACAGAAGTTAGCTCAAACCAAATTGCTCGGGTCTAGATGCTACGGACTCATGACCAACTCAATAGTTAAAACAACCGTGAGCGTCGAAGTCTGCACATCGCTCGCCACGCGACACAACGCGATGGCGGAACTGCCAGTAACCCTCCTGATCTCATGCTTTCAGCAAAGTTAGACGCTTCGTGTTCTAGCGACTGATTGGAGTAAAGCGTTGGATCAGAGCAGCCGTTGCTTCAGGTTTGCCAGAGTCGGAAAAAATTAAAACGCTCTTGATTTTGGGGTTATTAACCAGTGCTTTCAAGCGGTATAGCTGTTGCTCTGAAATAGCTATGCCTGCATACTTTTCGGCATAAGCAATTTCTTGATTAAAGTTAGCATCGTTATACGTTTGAATGAACACTCGATCAATATTCCACCGTTGCCAATCAGCCGCAAAATAACGTTTGCCCCAGTAGGGATTATGATGGCAAAGGTCAAAGCTAACGATCGGGTTAGCTTGCTTGATGTCAGCTCTCATTTGCCGCACAAAGGTAGTCAAACGGGCGGTGCGATCGATTTTGCCAGGTAAGCCAGCATAGTAGCCCAGGTAATCATCCCACTGTACTGCATCAATGGTGGGATATTTTTGGACAAACTCTACCGCTATCTTTTTGAAAAAGTTAGCCACTGCTGGAATCTCGACATCCAGGACATACTGATCGATGCCAGCGTAAGTTTTATCGATCCCAGGCACAAGCCAGCCTCGAGACACTGCCAAGTCAAAGATCGGGCTATTGCGATCGATTTTAATGCCCTTCTCAAAGTAGGCGTGCACTTGCATTCCCTGCTTGTGTGCCTCATCAATCAGCCATTCTAGCCATTGCTCTCGAAATTGATTAGGACAGCTTTTGTAGCCCAATGTTTGCTGCATAACATCACTGAGATACATGGTGCAACCATTGCCCCACACACCGTGAATCATTGTGTTTATACCTTGACTACGGTAATAACGCACTCGTTCGCGAATGGTTTGTTCGCTAGCATTATTAGTGATTTGATACCGACTTAGGTAAATGCCCCTGATTTGCTTTCTCTCCCAGGCAGTCTGAGGTGATAATGCTTGCTGAGTAAGTGCTACAGGAAAGGGTGAAGCTTGTGGCTTAGCTGTTGGTTTACCCGTCGGAAGCTTTGGCGGGAGGGGTTCATTGACAATAGTGATCTGACTAGGCGCAGGCGTTAACAGAGGCATGGTTTTTGGTTGCGCATCAGGCAAAAGTTTACTAATCTTTAGTTTGTTTAAATGCGTCAAGCCCCAAGCGCTAAGACCCAACAAAACGATGATGAGCGAAACTGGAATGCTCCCACAGCCGCATCCCTTATTTTCCTTTTTCGGTGACATAGCAACCTCAGTGATGGTTCAATGCTGAAGCAACTGGCTTGATTCGCTTGGGGCAGGCTGTAGTAGCCGATACAAGCAGCTACGGCAAGCACCATTGGGCACCTACAGCAATTTTCGGTAGGGTGGGCACTGCCCACATTTTTCAAACCCTCTCACTGTAAGCCTTGTGGGCGTTGCCCACTCTACAGTTTGTGGGTTACTCATGTGAAGACGGCTGTAAGTGCTACATCAAGCGACTTCACTGCGCTAGCGCTTCTTTCCGCATCATCTTGGACATTTGCAAAGATCCTCTTGATGAGATGACAGGCGATCGCAGATCTTTCACAGAGCGCGGTTCAGTTAGCTCAAGGTCAGGATGGAAGTGTGGCACTCCATGAAACGTCCCTGGCTTGCCTTTGGCATCTGCTGTCGCCATTTAAGTAGACCGTTCAAGTTGCTGTTGAAAGTAGTCTCGCAACGTGACTGCCAAGGCTGGCACTTGAATCGCTCGACGTACCAGATCCTCATCGGCTTCCCGCACATAGATGCTTACAATATCAGCGACAGTGATGTTATTTTCATCTCGACTCACCCGTTCAATCGCATCGCCTGCACCAATTTCACCTTCCTGCACCACAGAGAAATAGATGCCGCTCAAACGGCTGCTCAGAAACCGCTTCACCATATCGTCTCGCCTAAACTTGAGGTTGAGCTTAAAGCAGGGAAATCGAGGTTGTGTCACTATGACTTCGGCAGTGCCAATGCGAAAGCGATCGCCAATATTGATGGTTGTTTCTGATAAGCCTTCAACCGTTAAATTCTCGCCAAACGCACCCCAGGGTAGTTTTTCGCCGGGTAGCTCCTGCCGCCAGTAGGCATAATGTTCAGCCGAATAAGCGTAGATCGCCTTTTCTGCGCCTCCATGCACTGTAAGATCGGCTTGTCGATCGCCATCGAGATTCAGCGATCGCATCATCACCCGTCCTGCTACTGGCTGCTTAAAGATGCTAGTGGTAATTGGCTTGCCTTTCCATATCACTTCGCGCGGCAGTCCCACACAGACTGAAATCAATTTCATACAGCAGCCTCAATGTGCAGAAAAATGCAATCTGAATCTAAAAGAATGGTTTAAAAGTCCAGATCTTTGGGGTAGCCCTGGCGACTAAAGACTCCTACGCCTTTGGAGAAAGCTTCGCCAACGGAGACGCTCCGTAAACGCGGCTACAGGGACACTAGCGTGTAGCCTTCGGCAGACAAGAGCCAAGCGAGTGCTTTGCACTCAGCCATGCCCAAAGGGCTAGATCTGCCGCCACAGGTGATAAAACCTTGGTTTTGCTGTAGTCCGCGTAGGCGGACTTTGTGGTTGTAGTCACGGTTTTAACCGCCGGATACTTTTCAAACACCCTCAAGCATACGACCACGATCACAGTATAGGCATCGCCCACCTGTGCCTCTAAACCCCTCAACTGGAGGAATCAATCTGTTCGTCGGTTCATCAACAAGGGAGAATATACTTGACGACGCGATTTTAGGAGCAGTAGCCATGACCATTTCGATGTATCAAGCCTCAGTGCCTTCGTTCATTCGATCGCTCAACAATCTTGCGGCTATTTTGGCAAAGGGTGCAGCCCACGCTGAAGCCAAAAAAATTGATCCGGCTGTCCTGATCAATAGCCGCCTGTATCCCGATATGTTTCCGCTAGGGCGACAAGTTCAAATTGCCTCAGATATTGCTAGAAGGGGAGCCGCAAGACTAGCAGGATTGGAGGCACCCAAGCTGGAAGACAATGAAACGACGTTTGCTGAACTCATCGATCGCCTCCACAAAACCACTGTTTACCTGGAAACTCTAACGCCTGAACAAATTGATTGTTCCGAGGAAAAGTCGATCACCTTACCGATCGGCAAGGACACCATGACCTTTGAG
>JACMKO010000049.1 GCA_014380065.1 Leptolyngbya sp. ES-bin-22
GGTTCGCCTTCATTGGCAACCAGAACCTTCGTGCCGTCTGGGGTGAAGGTCAGCATATCGGGCAAGAAACCCACTGCGACCGAGTTTAAGAATGTGCCATCGGCCGCGTTGTAGAAGCTGACCCGTCCCGTTTGTTGGGCGTTTGTGGTCGCATCCACCACGGCGTACGCAACGGCGACAATGCCATTTTTGACCGCGACACTGTTAGGAATGACATTGGTGCCTGCGGAAGGCGTGAAGCCAGGTGTTAAGGAACCCGCTAAAGTCAGTGCGCCTGTATTGCTGACACTGAGAATTTCAATGGTGCTGCCTGCCACGGTGAAGAGACGATCGCTCCCTGGGTCAAACGCGGGAATTTCGGCACCGTTGGCGCTGGTGAAGCCACCCACTTTTTGTAGAACGCCGGACTGTGCGGAATCATTGTCTGCGATCGCAATACTTTGCGAGGTTGTACCGCCCAGTGCAATGCCAGTCGATGGATTGCTGATGGTCAAGAGTGCGGTTTCGGTGCCTTCGGCGGTCGCATCATCTACCACCGTAAACGTGACAGAACCCGTCGTGGCACCGTTGGGAATCGTGATGGTGCCTGCACTTAAGGTGTAATCGCCAACGGTAATGCCCGTGCCAGTCGCGCCCACAGTCACCGTCTGATCGCCAGTGACCGCGCTAGAAGCCGTTGCTGTTACCGTAATGACTGTCTGCCCTGCTTCAGAAGCCGTGACCGCACTGACCGCTAGGTTGACGGCTGGCAGTCCGCCACCAGCAGAAAAGGTTAAATCGGTCGAGTCAAGCGCTCCAGTAGTAGCATCCACCGCTACCCAGTTATTCTGGTTGAGAATCTGAGCCTGAAAAGCACTGCTGGACAGTCCACTCCGGGGACCGTTGTATTGAGCATTTGCCACAATACCAGCGCCCGTAATATTTAAAGCGGTTGTACCCAGCGTCAGCGCACCGGCACCCGATCCGGCATCTGGCAGATAGGACGTGTTGGTGCTATTCAGATTCGTTGTGCCGCTAGCGATGAAACCGCCAGTGGATGCGACGTTGATCCCAAAGAGAAGAGCACCGCCATTGGCAGCATTCCACGTTGTTTGCGTTGCAGCCGCTGTGAAGGGCGAAGTCGTCGCCACCGTGCCATCATTTCTCTGATATACAAAAATCTGATCGCCGCTGCCTGAGAGACCATTCAGCGCACCGCTAACCGAACCGCTATCTGACGTTGAAGGCGTTGGACTATTGGGAAAAGAGAGCACCACGATCGTCCCAGCAGGGATAGCAGTGGCGGCTGTCCAGACTGCGAAATTCTCACTACCGCGCCAGCTACCAGGCGTACCCGGTTGTTGGTAAGACGCATCTGTGAAGCCAAGCATGGTGCCTGCATCTAAATCTTTGAAGGTGACAAAGGCTAGACCATCGGGAGCACCGGAACGAAAACCAACGATCGCGACATCGCCTGGATTGAGAGTGGTGGGTGCCATAAAAAGATAAGCCGTGAGGTGAACGGGGATATGTAAGCGTACGAAATGACCCTCAAATCATGTTTGAGGGAAAACAAAGCGGTTAAAAGCACTGAAGTTTGCCTGTGAAAAAACATGATGCGAAGGCTCTCATGCCGTCACGAGACAAAACTCATGTAGAAACCTGTAGAGCAATGACAAAATCTGGGTAAGGCTTTATAAACTTAGTGACTTCTTACGTACGTACAGTTCTCGTTAAAAATTTAGCACCAGTAACTAGGCGGAGCCATGTGATCTAGATGACATTCAGCATCAAGATTGTGTAAAGCAATACAATCTTTTGATGTAAGCCTGTCGCTCTGTATGTCTTAGCACTCAAGGTGTTCTCAATGTCTTGCTGCCTAAGCACCTTGCCCAGAGCGTTGACTGGTTATTCTGACGCGTTAGTTTAGCCACATCTGCTTTAACACTCGCTTATGTCCCACACTCTGTAGGCAATGTTCTTCAGTGCTTGATTCAGGGCACGTTAGAACGTAGCAGCAATAAGGGTGGCTATGCTTGCCAGAGTTTGGAGTGCATCATTGGTCGGAATCGACGCGGTGAAGGTTGGTGTCGAGGTCGATATTGCTGGCGGACTACCCGGTATTGTTGTAGTCGGGCTTCCCTCGCAGGAAGTGCAGGAGTCGAAAGAGCGTGTGCGGGCAGCGCTGAAGAATGCGGGCTATGCCTTCCCCATGCGCAAAGTGGTGGTCAACCTGACTCCAGCGGATCTGCGGAAAGAAGGGCCGAGTTTTGATTTGCCGATCGGTGTTGGCATTTTGGCAGCTTCCGAGCAGGTAAAGACAGACTTGCTGGATGAGTACTTGTTTTTAGGCGAAGTGTCTTTGGATGGGAGCTTGCGTCCGGTGGCGGGAGTGCTGGCGATCGCTGCTGCCGCCAAACGCCTGGGCATTTCTGGCTTGGTTGTACCTGCTGACAATGCCCGTGAAGCCGCTGTAGTCAAAGGTTTATCTGTCTTCGGTTTCAAGCATCTGTCTGATGTCGGCAACTTTCTCTGTGCCTCTGAGCAGTACGTACCCACGCAGGTGAATGGGCTAGAGGAATTAAAGCAAGCCCAACTCACAGGACCAGACCTTAAAGACGTGAAGGGACAAGCCCATGCCCGTCGTGCGTTGGAAATTGCCGCAGCAGGTGGTCACAATTTAATTTTTGTCGGTCCACCTGGAAGCGGTAAAACCATGCTGGCGCGAAGGCTTCCTGGCATTTTGCCGCCCCTGTCTTTTGAGGAAGCGCTGGAAGTCACGCAAATTCACTCCGTTGCTGGCTTGCTCAAGAACAAAGGGTCGTTGGTTGCGACTCGCCCGTTTCGGAGTCCTCATCATTCCGCATCGGGTCCATCGCTAGTGGGCGGCGGGAGTTTTCCCCGACCGGGTGAAATTTCCCTGTCGCACAGGGGCGTACTTTTTTTGGATGAACTCACAGAATTTAAACGCGATGTGCTGGAGTTTCTGCGCCAACCGTTAGAGGACGGATACGTCAGCATTTCGCGCACGCGGCAATCGGTGACGTTTCCGGCGCAGTTTACGTTAGTTGCGAGTGCAAATCCCTGTCCCTGCGGCTACTTCGCGGACACGGTACAACCCTGTACCTGCACTCCCAGAGCCAGAGAACAATATTGGGCGCGGCTCTCAGGACCGTTGATGGATCGCATTGATCTGCAAGTGGCGGTGAATCGTCTGAAGCCAGAAGAAATTACCCAACAGCCGAAGGGCGAAGAATCGGCATCAGTGCGCGATCGCGTTCAGCTTGCCCGCGATCGCGCCCATACGCGTTTTACAGAAACCCCTTTGCGCTGCAACGCCGAAATGCAAAGCCGTCATCTCAAACAATGGTGCGCGCTGGATGATGCAACGCGTAACTTGCTGGAAGCTGCCATTCGTAAACTGGGTTTATCGGTACGGGCGAGCGATCGCATCCTTAAAGTGGCACGAACGATCGCCGATCTTTCTGGTGATGAGCATCTGCAAACCCACCATGTGGCTGAGGCGGTTCAGTACCGCACGATCGACCGTATGCAGTAGGCATCAAGTCTTGTACTCTCCTTTCAAATATCTTCTTAGGGGCGTAGCATCTTCTGCTTAAAAACTCTTCGTGTTTCGACTTAGTTAGCTCGGTTCTAGGGTTGGGAATGCTGTATCAATGAGCACTTTGCTCAGCTACTCCCCTAGAGGTCTCTCAATGCCAACCAAGAACTTTCGTCACGTTCGCAAAGCAACTGTTGTCAAAACACCCGACGGTGGACAGATTAAATTGGGAAGTTATCGTCCCGACAAAAAAAATCCTAACGATAAAACATACAAATCTAGCCGATCGACCGACGATTTACCTTCAAAAGTTGATTTGCGACCCTACATGACTCCGGTTGAAAATCAGGGCAACTCCAATAGCTGTACTGCCAATGCGATGGCAGGCGCGTACGAATACCTGGCAAAGCGCGTCAAAGGGTCTACACACGATGTGAGCCGTCTCTTCATTTACTACAATGCGCGTGACCTGGATGGTGCGCCCGATTCTGATGAAGGCACCTATCTCCGGAGTTGTGTCAAGGTGCTGAAAAAATATGGCACCTGTGCTGAAACGACTTGGCCGTTTGATTTACACCGCATTTTTGAACCGCCCCATGAAAATGCCTACACCGAAGCCACTAACTTTTTAATTGAAGATGCCTACCGGGTGAAGGTCGAACTCGACGCAATGCGGCAATGCCTGGCGGATGGTTATCCCTTTACCTTCGGCTTAGATCTCTTCTCATCGTTTCAAAAGGCTGGCTCAAAGGGTCTGGTGCCTATGCCTGATCCAGCCAGTGAACAGCATGATGGTGGACATGCCATGCTTTGTGTGGGCTATTCTGATGCCGACAAAGTGTTCATCGTCCGCAATTCCTGGGGCGAAGGCTGGGGCGACGAGGGCTACTGCTACATCCCCTACAACTACATGACCAACCCTGACTTAAACGGGGATTTATGGGCAATTCGCCATGTGGCTGATGCCGATATTGACCTGAGCCAAAATATTCAAGGTGGCAGGACTTCGTTATTTGATGGCGTAACAGCCGCGATCGCCAATACCATACAGATTCCTGGCGCTAGCAGCACATTAGAGTACGACAACAACTACATCGTTGAATACTCGGAACAGTCAGTTTTTGTCAACGGCAGCTTTATCGCCCTTTCAGAGTATGAAGACTTGGATGCGCTGTACTTCGCTGAATACGAAGACGAATATGAGGAATTTACGCTAATAGAAACCTCTGAAGAAACCGAGTATAGTTACGAAGAAACGTCTGAAGAGACATCTGAAGAAGCTGAGTACAGCTACGAGGAAACCTCTGAAGAATCTGAAGAGACAGAAGACAGCTACGAAGAAGAGTCTGAAGAGGACGAGTCTGAAGAGGACGAATCTGAAGCAGAAGAGGACTCTGAGGACTCTGAGGACATAGAGGACAGCTACGAAGAAGACGCTGAGGACGAGGACGAAGAGTCTGAAGAAGACGAATTTGAAGCAGAAGAGAACTCTGAGGAAATAGAAGACAGCTACGAAGAAGACTCTGAGGCGGCAGAAGAGGAACCTGAAGAGGATGACGCTGAAGAAGAATCTGAGGAAGACTACGGCGACGCTGAAGCAAGTTACGACGAAGGCGGTGAGGATGATGGCGGTGGCGAGGAAGAATAGCTAACTGCCACTCAAAGACCGCCGATTTCTCTAAGAAATCGGCGGTCTGAATGTTTAAAGAGACTGAGTATAAAGTGCTTGTCCGATCGATGTTGCCAAGTCAGCCTGCCCCGCTTCAATCAGGGCACGATCGCGAATCCGACACGAATCACATAAACCACACGGTGCTGCCTCTCCCTGATAGCAAGACCAGGTTTGGGCGATCGGCACTCCCAGTTCTAGAGCGCGGCGCACAATCTCTGCTTTACTGTCCATCACCAGTGGAGCAACGAGTCGGGGTGCTTTGCCCTCAAGCCCCGCTTTGGAGGATAGCGTCGCGAGATGTTGATACGCCTCCAGATAATCAGGTCGGCAATCGGGGTAGCCGGAATAGTCCACGGCATTGATGCCCAGGTAAATGGCTTCTGCGTCTTTGGCTTCTGCGAGTGAAAGCGCGATCGCAATAAACACAGTATTGCGCCCCGGCACGTAAGTGATGGGAATCACGTCCGACTGTATGCCCTCTAGCGGCATTGTGACAGTATCATCGGTCAGCGCTGAGCCACCCCACTGCGCTAAATTGACAGCCATGACGAAGTGCTCTTGGATGCCTAAATGGGCAGCAATTTGCTTGGCGGCTAGCAGCTCGCGTACGTGGCGTTGCCCATAATTGAGCGAGAGAGCAGTAATGGTATAACCATCAGCGATCGCCTGAGCCGCCGCAGTTGCTGAATCCAGTCCACCCGAAAGTAACACAATGGCTGTAGGCTTCATGCTTTAAGGGCAAAACCGCAAGTGATGGGGATGGTGAGCGATCGCCTCATACACCCCTTGGTTCCAACAACTGTTCCACAATGCGAGACAGCCGCGCCACACTTTCAGCCTGCTGCTGGCTGGTCTTAGACTGCTCCCTAATCGTCTCTTTGATTTCTGACATATCAGCTCTAAATTCAGTCATGCCATCCGTTAAGTGGCTAATCTGAGTGTTGACCTGGCTAATTTGGACACCAACTTCGGCTAGTTGAACGCTGACTTGAGCAATCTGAGCGCTGTTTGCTTTAATTGTTTCTTTGATTTCTGCCATGTCGGCTCTAAATTCGGTTGTACTCTCAGTGAGTCTGCCGATCTGTTCAGTGATGATTTCGAGGCGGTGGTCGATGGTATCCAGTCGTTCTTCGGTGGTCATGGCAGGGTTCGGGGTGCGATCGCGCATCTGATCGTCTGGTTTATTCTACACGAGTTGCGATCGGGTCTAGAGGCAGGAGCAGAGGCAGCAGAGGGCAAAAGAATGAGGGCTGATGGCTGACCGCTAAACTTTGTCACCCAGGGTCTATGGTTGACGTGGCTCCCTATGCGAAAGTAGAAACGCATACGGAAGGGCTGGTGAGTTATGACCTTGTTTAACAAGCCATCGGGTGGGTCTGCCTCCTGGTTCAAGCTTGGTATGGTGGGACTGCTGGTGCTGTCCTTGGCACTACGCTTTTGGGGGTTGGGGCGGTTCAATAGCCTGGTTTTTGACGAAGTGTACTACGTCAAATTTGCCCATGATTACCTGACCCAAACTCCGCTGTTTGACGGGCATCCGCCGCTGAGCAAGTATTTGATTGCGATCGGCATTTGGCTTGGCAATCAGTTACCGATCGGTCGCGAGACGGTTAATAGCCTTGCGGGTGCTGAGTACAGTACATGGAGCTATCGCTGGCTGAATGCATTGACGGGTTCGTTCATCCCGCTAGTAGTGGCAGGCATTGCTTATCAGTTGAGCTATCGCCGCAGTTATGCCTTCCTGGCTGGGCTGTTTGCCACGCTGGATGGCTTGTTTCTGGTGGAGTCGCGCTACGCACTGAATAATGTTTACCTGGTCATTTTTGGCTTGCTGGGGCTATGGTTGCTGTTGTTGGCACTGGAGGGGCGATCGACCCAACGCAGCCTCTACTTAATCGGTTCAGGCATTTTTTTTGGTGCTTCCGCATCAATTAAATGGAATGGACTGTGGTTTCTCTTCGGTGCCTATGGACTGTGGGTTGTCGCTTGGTTGCTCCACTGGTTTCAGGCGCGTTTCCCACACCGTTCTGGGTTGCTGCTGACCGATGTAGCGATAGAAACTGGACAGGTCGATCGTACGGCACACAGCCCCCTACAACGGTTGACTCAGTTAGCGCCGTGGCAAATTGCTTTAAATCTGGGCATTGTGCCAGCCGTGTTTTATCGCCTGATCTGGATTCCCCATCTTAAATTCAACACGACGGCTGGCTTTTGGGCACTGCAAAAGCAAATTTTGGAGTATCACGAGCGGGTGCCGAATGGTCCCAAAGTGCATCCTTACTGTGCTGACTGGTATAGCTGGATTTTGATGCTGCGTCCGGTGGCGTACTACTACAAAGTGGAGGCTCAGGGTGGTCCGCTCTTGTCTACCGATCCGGCTGTGCGACCTGGCAACACGGTAATCTATGACGTTCACGCGATCGGCAATCCGCTGCTCTGGTGGCTATCAACACTGGCGATCGTGCTGGTGTTTCTCGTTTTAACGCAACAGCTTGTTCGCTGGCTGACGGTGCAAACGGCTGAAGGACAGGACGATCGCCGTCCTGTCCTGAACGCTACCGAACTCTGGTTAGCACTCTTTCTGGGCGTAAACTATGCTGCCAACTTGCTGCCTTGGGTAAAAGTAACGCGGTGTACATTTTTGTATCACTACATGGGTGCGTCCGTCTTTGCGACGATGGCGAGCGCCTGGTTGGTCGATCGCTGGCTCCATAGCAAACAGCCAAACCTACGGACAATAGGTATTATAGCGATCGCGCTCATCGTGCTGGCATTCATCTTCTGGTTGCCGATCTATCTAGGGCTGCCCCTGTCACCCCTGGAGTTTCGACTGCGGATGCTGCTGCCGTCGTGGGTGTGAGGGTATAAAGGCAAAAGGTAAAAGTAAGGAGTTAGCGTTTGCCCTTCTAACTACCAACTACCAATAACTGGTCCCTAACAAACACCGATCGATACACTGCTTCTCCCCGCTCCAACGTTGAAGTTTCGCGTTCGGTGGGAATGGGAAGAGGATTGGAGGTGAGCCAGCCGTTGTGCTTACAGGCAAAGGCGGGATGGGAAGCGAGGCGATCGCGCATCTCCACAGCAACCTCTTCCACATCCGATTGAACGAAGACGGTGCCACCATGAGCCAAGGCGCGTGCCAACTCTTCAATCAATTCTGGCTGCACCACTCGTCGCTTTTGGTGTTTGCGCTTGAACCACGGATCGGGAAACTGAATGGTCACTTGCTGGAGCCGTCCTGTGGGGAGCGATCGCAACAACGGCTGTAGAGAATTGTTGGCATTGCAGAACAGATAATGCACGTTGGTTAAGCCCAATTCCGTCTTCCAACCATTTGCCTGATCAACCAGCGGTTCGCGAATTTCTAACCCTAAGAAATTCCAATCTGGCTGCACCTGCGCCATTTGTAACAGAAAGCGACCTTTGCCGCAGCCGATGTCAAGATGGAGCGGTCGATCGGGCACATGGTAAACCGTCTCCCAGTCGGGTGGACTGATGGGAGTCTGATATTTCTTGCTGAGTGGATTGACATGTTCACGCACGCGGACAATAGCCAATGGGAAAACATCTCCGAGGAAGAAGGCGAAAGGCTAAAAGCTAAGAGCAAAAAGGCTGAAGCTTTACAGTTGGGGCTGACGCACAATGCCAAACACGGATGTGTACCCATGCAGAAACGTACTGCTGCCAACGGGACCAATTTCGCCACTACAAAAGAACCCACTCAACGGGACGTGCGGAAAGTAGCGGCTGAAAAGCTGAGAATCGAAATTGGGTTCGTCATACAGTCGTTCACCTCGTCCCACGCAGGCAAACATCAATGCCCCGATCGTCGCGGTTGGTTTGGTTTGCTGATAGCGTTCTAGCAGCATTTCCAGGTCTTCGGCTGACGTTTCGGCATCGCGTAGATGAAACTGAATGCGTTGCCCAGGACGAATACGATCGCCAATGGCGATCGCGCCCACTCTGGGATCGACCCCCAACAAATACCGAATCAAAAAGTCTCCCTGCTCTAGCTCTTGCTTGAACTCATTCTGCGCTACACCGACGAAAAGCGCATTTTGCGCCAGCATCCGATCTTCTTCATCTAGAGTTTGAATGAGATCCTGCAACACCTCTAAAGGCGTGCGCTTTTGCGATACTCGTGAGCCGCCCCCATGCGGCACAGGATTTGAGTCTTCCTGCTCTTCTAGCCCTAAGAGAATGTTTCGCTCACCCTCTGTCACCCAGTACGGTTGCCCGATCGGTCGGCAGCCCTGCGCCACGATCGTCTCCACAACCACGTTGCCGCTTAGCGCCAGACCAACCACGCCTTCACGTTGCAGTCGGTAGTCGCAGAATAAGCCGCCACCCCCGTTATTTGATGCGGCACTGGCGACACCGCCAACCTTAATCGAGCCGGGATACGCAAAATCGAGACCCTGTAGCAGGTCGTTAATTTTAGAAAAGGACTGGTCAGCCAACAAAACGAACTGTGGCTCGTCGTCAATGGGGACATCAATTAGCTCAACCCACGCATCAGGCGAGCTGTCCAAATCGGGCAGTTGCTCAGCGGTGAGGTGGAACGATCGCACAGTGACACCTGGCAAGGTCGCCAACGTCAGCGCGATCGCCGGCTCACCCTCTACTTCTTGAGGTTGGGCGTTACCATTCGTCCCAACAACACCATTGCCACCGCAACCAATGAGCGGTATGGCGGGTAAACGCTCGCGTAGCAGCGGCATCAAGCGGGAATATTCACTGGCAAAGGCAGCGGCAATAAACACAAAGCCAACATCAGGGGCACCGCGTAGCGCCGCTTGTGCCTTTTGCACCACATCATCCACGGCAGCTTCTAACGATGGACGCGTGGATAGTGCATTGACCCACTGCATTGAATTGGCGATGTCTCCTCCTGTCATGCGTTCCTCCTTTAAGCAAAGGATGATCACCAGCGTAGCTGGAAATGTTTCGATCGTTTGACGATTATGGGCAATTATTAGAACCGCCTCAACAATTCTCAAGCTTCCCCAGCCACGCTACGGATCTGGTAAGGTCGTGTTAGCGTTACGATAAGTAAAGGTAGATTCCTGCCCGTCAGTCTCTCCTTCCTTGAGGTTAACGGAAAAGCTTCAACGATTTGGCTTCCCCTGGGCGCGATCGCTCTCTGGACTACCTAAACAGAGATGACTGAGGCGATGGATGTAAGCGTACATCAATCGGGCGATCGACACGATGTTAATGTGCAGGCAAACGACTGTAACTTACGAATCAGTCACGAACCAGCGCTGACCCCATACTCGATAAGAATGATTAGTAGCGAACAATCCATGAGCGATATTCAAGAAAAAATCCAAGACGAGTTGCAGCAAGCCCGCGCTGCATGCGACGTGAATGGCAGCACCTCCCCTGAGTGTGCCGCAGCCTGGGATGCCGTTGAAGAACTGCAATCTGAAGCAGCCCATCAGCGCGAGTCGAAGCCTAAGAAAAATTCACTTGAAATTTACTGTGACGACAATCCTGAAGCGGCTGAATGTCGGATCTACGAAGATTAACGCTTGCCGCCTCCAGGCTCTAACGCCTTAGCATTCTGCAATGCTCATAAGTGTAAGATACGTTGACGAGTAGCTGAAGCGCCTAGCGGCGATGTAGCTACTCGTCAATTTTAATGTTTAACATTTTTGACGTAGAAACATTCGTTTATTGTTGTTCCTTATGCCGTCCCCTTCCTGGTTGCCATCGCTCGTCTGGACAGATTA
>JACMKO010000510.1 GCA_014380065.1 Leptolyngbya sp. ES-bin-22
TGCGATCGCCGCTGATGGATCGCTGGCAGCGCCACAAAAAATTGCAGGTGGCACGGATAAATCCGTGTTGGAACCACAGTGGTCACCGGATGGCGTGCTGTATTTTGTGAGCGATCGCTCTGGTTGGTGGAACCTCTACCGTTGGCAGGGTGACATTGAGCCGCTCTGTCGGATGGAAGCGGAATTTGGGTCGCCGCATTGGGTGTTTGGCATCTCAAACTACGCGTTTGAGTCTGCCGATCGCCTCATCTGCACCTACAGCAAAGACGGCATTTCCTACCTTGCCAGCTTAGACACTCGCACAAAGAAATTGACCGTGCTGGAAACGCCCTATACCGAGATTGGCGGCATCCACGTAGCACTGGGGCAAGTGCTGTTTAATGCAGGCTCAGCTACAGAGCCGGGAGTCATTGTCCAGCTTGATTTGGCAACCGAGAAGCTTGAAGTTTTGCGCCGCTCTAGCAGTTTGACGATCGATCCAGGCTACCTATCCGTGCCGCAGTCGATCGCGTTTCCCACCGAACATGGCTTGACCGCTTACGGCTTCTTCTACCCGCCCAAAAATCAGGACTACATTGCTCCAAGCGATGAGCATCCGCCCCTGCTGGTGAAAAGTCACGGTGGTCCTACAGGCTCTACTTCGACTGTGTTTAACCTCAAGATTCAATACTGGACAAGTCGCGGCTTTGCGGTGCTGGATGTCAACTATGGCGGCAGTACGGGCTACGGACGCGAGTACCGCGAGCGCCTGAAAGGGCAATGGGGCATTGTGGATGTGGATGACTGCGCCAATGGTGCCAAATATCTGGCAGAGTCGGGCTTAGTCGATGGCGATCGCCTGGTGATTGATGGTGGCAGCGCGGGTGGCTATACGACGCTGGCAGCACTCACCTTCCGCAAGGTATTCAAAGCTGGAGCCAGCTTCTACGGTGTGAGTGACCTGGCAGCGTTAGCACAAGATACCCACAAGTTTGAAGCCCGGTATCTGGATGGGTTGATTGGTCCCTATCCCGAAGCAGAGGCACTCTACCGGGAGCGATCGCCCATCTACGCCACCGATCGTCTCTCCTGTCCGGTGATTTTCTTTCAGGGCGATGAAGACAAAATTGTGCCGCCCAATCAGGCAGAAATGATGGTAAACGCCCTCCGTGCCAAAAAACTTCCCGTTGCGTACGTCCTGTTTGCAGGCGAGCAGCATGGGTTTCGCCAAGCCGCCAACATCAAGCGCACGCTCGATGGTGAATTTTACTTCTATGCCAAAGTGTTTGGCTTTGCGATGGCGGACGAGGTAGAACCTGTGGCGATCGATAATCTCTAGCTGTAGAGCCTTAGCCCTGTTGCTTAGGACGGGGGCGAGGCGGTTGAAACCGCTTCTACAGTGACAGAACCTGCCTACGCAGGTTCAAAAACCTGAAGAGTCCGCGTCTGCCGACTTCGCTTCTGTAGCCGCAACTTTGATTCGCCAGGTTGCTTCTAATACCGGTTTAAAGGGCTCTCGTTGCAAATGCGGTCAGCCGGAGGGATGGTTTTAGGCGCTCGTCATCGCTGTTGCTGTGGCTGCATGGCAAAACCCACCCCTATCGGTCGCCATCACAATTTAATTTAATATGAGCATCAAACGCACCCGATTATGCTTTTGCCTTAACACCATTTTCGACTGTAAAGGGTTTGCTTGCGGTCATGACTGCGGGTTGAACTGCGCTAGTCGTACTTCGGGAGGTGAAGCACCCTCTGGTTGAGCGTGGTCTTCTCCCTGCCGTGCGATCGCCCGACAATGCTTGACTCCGCACCAAAAACTGCGCGCCTTTAGCAGCCAGTGGTTGCGCTTGGGCTTGCAGTTGGGCGATCGTTTGGGTGGTGACGGGAGAGGTTTTGGGCAGTTGATCGGGGTTAAAGATGGCGTTGGTAGCTGGTTTGTCGGTCGCTTTCAGCCCATAGTTCCGACCAAGCCAGTAGCAAAAGTGAAAGAGTTCTCGCACCGCGACGATCGCGCCTTCGACTCGAATGGGTTTGCTGCTGTGGACGGCAAGGTTGCCCAGTTTGCGGATGAGGTCGAGTTTGGTATGCAGTGCGAGACCCACCAGCGCTTTGAAGCCGGGTTCAAACAGGAAGGCACTACCCTTTTTTGTAGGGTTCCGTGAGGCTGTTATCGCACTCAAATAACCATGTGACAGCAAACTCTAACGCACAGCGACTGTAGAAACAGGCGGTACGAGGGTCGGGATGGGCGAGCGCTTCGGCTTCGCTCAGATAGCACTTATTAACGGGTGTGTTGAGACTTCGGCGTGAGCGCTCAGTCGAACGCGAAGTCGAAACGCTCTACTGGGAGCGGCAAAACTGCCTGACTGCGCGCACCACGGTTAAATCTGTTCCGGTGCGTCGCACGTCTAGCCACTGGGTTAACCGCTCGGCGCTGACTGTGGGAAAAGCGCGGCTGGTCAAAGCATCGACATAGCTACCATTGACCAGGTGCTTAATTTTGATGTAGCTGTCTGTTGTTGCGCTAGTGTTGCGCTGTTGGTAGAGCCACACTTCTGGCACACCCATCGCCTGATAGATGCTGAGTTTGCTGTCTGAGCGGTTGGCAATATCGACTTCCAGCGCCAGATCAGGAGGTAAGTCGTTGGCGATCGCGTCACCCAAGCCTTGCCCTGCCTGGGCGTTTTGAATGTAGAAGCAGCTATCGGGTTCAACGCCTCTGCTCAGTTGGGGGCGGTTCATAGTCATAGAACCCAGATCGTTGAAGTCAAAGCCAAGTGCTTCTGCAAGAGTGAGCGCAACGGTCGCTAACACCCGATTGACTGCCTCGTGCGGTTGCCCTGGCATCCTGATTTCTAAGGCTCCATTTTCATACGCCACCCGCGTCGATCGCGCGTCGCCTAACTCTTGTAACAGGGCGATATAGCCTTCCCAGGTGACACCATCAATGCGAATAGCACTGCCGGGAGCCAGCTCAATTTGGCTAATGGGGGTGGCAAGTACTGCGGTCATGGGGCTTTATCACGTTGAAAGCTATTACTGTCATTTAAGCAGTTTTTACTGATTTTGCTCGTAATCAACGCAAATGACCAAACCTGCCAATAGCTCCTAGAGGATTTCATCTGAGACCTGTCCCAAGCGTCTCATAAATCACTCGGTTGAGAGGCTACGAACTTGCAGAACATTTCTGGCTGAGTCTCGATTGAGTCCGTTTTCTGAGCTGACATTGATGCGTACCATGAAGGGACGATCGCTAAATTTAGCCTGCCAGCTTGTAATTGGAATAACAATCCTGAGCGGAATGGGGTTAAACAGGTCAGCAGTGATGACAACAACGGGGCGAGTCTTCTGAATTTCTTGCCCTCTGGTGGGGTTGAGATCTACCAACCAAATTTCACCACGCTTGGGGTTAGTCATGCTCCAGCTCCCAGTCTTCCGTGTCTAAAACGGCAAACTCGGTGAGTTCTGGGTCAGTGAGAAAATCTTGAGCCGTTGCCGCAATCGATTGAGCCAGAATTTGATGCCGTTCTGCCAGAGGTAGTTTAGCGATACCGCGTAGCCCGGTAAGTTTGCCTGGAGGGATGGCAACCGAAGGATTCGTTTGACGTTGAGTGAGTTGTTTCTGGTAAAGAAACTCGGCAAAATCTAGCACTTCACTCACTTGTGCAGCAGGTAGGGCTTGGATGAGTGCGTAGATTCGGTCTGCGGCTGTCATAAGTAGAAAACAACGAAGCGGCTTTCTAAGTTTAACTTAAGGCGATAACTCACCCCGAAAGGCGCGGTGTTGCAGGGAGGCAAAGAGGGCATCGAGATGGGCGAGGGCTTCGCGGTGGGTGGTTTTGAGTTGCTCGATCGCCTCTACCCGCCGAGCAAGTTTTTTCTGGAGAGAAAAAGGTGACCAAAAAACACTTACAGGATGTAAACGATTACGATTCAAAGTAGGATTTGATGTACTTTCTTCAAAATCGGGGATTGGAAATCGCTTGAAGAAATAGTATACAAAGATCGGATTATTCCCCTCAAAATCCTTAGCCCATAATGTTGTATCGTGCGGTCAATATAGCCTATTTCAGAATTATGAGGTACACCTAAAGAACAGGAAATATAGCTGTCGCCAGTTTGATTAGGACATAGACTAAAGGCAGTCGTCTCTTGGCACTACACTATGGCAAAAGCTTACAGTTATGACTTCCGCCA
>JACMKO010000511.1 GCA_014380065.1 Leptolyngbya sp. ES-bin-22
GTCGCTCTTTCTTTCGTCCACTGAACAATCCTCGCATGGGCAAAATAGGGATAGGCGCGATCGTCGTGACTGCCCTGATACAGCTATTGTGCCCGATGTCAAGTAAAACGGTCGAAAGGTTGGGGATGGGTGCGATCTGCTTGGCTCAAAAGCAATTTGCTGATGCTATTGACGCTACATAGACACCTATGTAATACTTTAAGGGTAATAAACTCGGTGGCAACCATGTTCAATCGTGCTCAAAACAAAACATTCAACAGACTCGTTTCCTTCTCTGGTTCTCAGGTTGTTAGAGCCGAAGGTAATGACGTTGCCGTGTTCAAATCATGGAAAAGCTTAGACGGTGCCTTGATTGAATTGGGCTTTACTCAGAACATTCAGAAAGATAAATTTAATAATTACTACGGGCATTCTCAGTGGTGGCATGAAGCTTCTCAGTTGCTTGTCATGCGCTCCAAGTGCGACGAATGGACGATTGCCACTGAGGACTATGTTTTGACCGCTTCTGGTATGGTGCAGCCTGTATGAGTAAATCGTCTCAACAGCGCTGGAACGATCGCCATCCTGACAAAATCAAGGCGGCGATCGCTACTCAAGATGCCAAGCGTACACGCATCGTCTTGAGCTTCTACAGCGATAGACCTGACGATATGGCGTTACTGAAATGGCTCAAGTCACAGGCAGGGGGTGCTTCGTTGTCTGCCACAGTGACAAGATTATTGCAAGAAAAGATGTGAGGCGATCGACCCCTCACCCCAGCCGAACATCAGCAACGACACAGAGACAGGAAGAACAGGAGCAAAACAATGACCGCTAAAGGTTGCCAAGACGCAGGCGATTTATCCTCGCAATGGAAAACGTTTGTAGATATTACGAGAAGTATTGACGCAGGAGAAATGACTTCTATCATTGCCAAAACTCCTCTAGGCATAGAGTGGAGATCCTCTCTTAAAGGAGATTGGTTTATGCTGCTGCCATCAATGCGAAACCTTGTTCTTAATTGGAACGGCGTTGCAGGAGTTAACTGGTTTTGGGATGCTAATTTTGCCGATGGCACGGCAGCGAAAGCCTATGTACTTGTGCCTGCAAGACTGATGCAAGAAATCAAAGACTATTTAGATACGATGGCGAAAGAGGGTTGATCTTTACTTGCTTCTAGAAGCGATCGCTCTTGCATCTTGCCGCCAACTTGCCGCTTGCGATGATCAGAGCATGAAGCACGTTTCGTTAACTCGCAAAACGACGCTCAGCGATCGGGCTAATATCCGATTCTTTGTCACCACGGAGGGCTTAAGAGCGGTGGTTCCCCACGACTGAGCGATCGCCCCTCCATTCTGCCATTATTCCAAGCGATCGCCCTCAATCCGTTTCCCATCCAATTCTATTTGCAGTGCTGCCAACTCCAGCGCGATCGCACTTCTTTCAGCAGCAGTTGCGTGTGGAATCTGAGCCTGCAACACTCTGGCTCTGGCTTGCAGGGCTGCTAGTCTGTTGAGGTCGTCAATGAGCCGTTGGACACCCACAGGGAAGAGCGATCGTTACTTCTCCATTATCGCTTTGGTGAGCGAATCTACTCATCCCTAAAGTATCGACACAGCTAGAGCGATCGCGCAGTTCCCCACTACCTAGCCACCCAAAAGCACGGCACTATTGAAGTGTGTTTCTAGGGTGCATGATGAAGAGCTTAGTGTTAGCGGTGTTGTTGGTGCTGTGTGTGGTGGAAGAAGTGCAAGCGCGAGATGGGGTACCCCGCCGTCGTGAAGGTGCGGGTACCAGGATGAGAGGATCGATCGTCATCACTCCGAGCTTTGCAGTGATGGAGGAGTAAGCACGATCGCGCCACTCCGTCAACCTCAAACCGTTGCAGCGGGTAGAATTAAGGCAGTCCTGAACGATCGACACTTGTGCCAAATACTACGATGCAATGGCGATCGCGCATTGACCGGGCGATCTCCTCTGGCGGATTGGTCTTCCAGCGTCAGTGCATTTTCTTGCCCATGTCGCGATCGCCTAGCTTTTACGAATTGCTTGTAAGACTGGCTGAGCCATCAGGAGAACTTATTCCAGCCGCACGATTTATCAATGATGCGGTGCCAGAGCAACTAAAAGCGATCGACCAATTAGCGGCGATCGGTGCCATCAATCAAGCGCAGTCTACAGGTATCCCCCACGCTTTTAATCTCAGTGGTCACACGCTGAATGATTTGAGCTTCCCCACATTCCTCTCTGAGCAGATAGACAAGAGTAGCGTTAACCCTCGTTGCTTAATTTTGGAGTGCACGGAACAGGTAGCCCTGCTAATGGTCTCTACGCAAGTGCTAGCCGCGTTACGTGAGCTAAGGATACAAGTCAGCCTTGACGACCTTGGAGCAGGCTACGCATCTATTCCAGCAGTCTTAGCGATCGCCCCTGATATTCTCAAGGTAGACGGTTCGATCGTGCGACTTCTGGCAATTGACCATTGGCGTGAAAGCATTGTCTACGGCATTATGGCAGGTGCCCATCACCACGGGCTTAAATTAGTGCTAGAGCATATCGAAAGCGGGCTGATTGAAGGCAGGGCGATTGCTCTAGCCGAAGACTTTCCAGGGTTGAATCTCTATTTTCAGGGGTGGCTGTATGGCAAATCAGAAATTTGCGGGTGAGGTGGCAGCATGAACATTCAATGGCTTTCCCGATACTTTCAAGCAAAGCAAGCGTGGTTTGTTCATCATGCCGTGCGGGCGCTCGACGGAAGAGTTTTAGGTGCAAGCTCTAGTGTCGTCTGGGGACGCGATCATGCTGATGCTGTAGAGATCGCTGCCAACCAAGCAAAATCTTTTACGAAAGAGCGTGAACTTGAAGTAACCATTGAAACTTCAATCTCGCAGCCCGAATGGACTAAGCGTATGAAGCGGAGTAAATGGCTGTTCTAGGGAGTGGCGATCCAACTCTTCCCAAATGGCAACGGTATCGACGCAAGAAAGAGGAGCAAAGGAATTAAATGCCAAACGTGCGGCAAAATCAAAGCAGTTAATTCAGATTGGAATTGCGATCGCTGCTACAGACTGGAGATGCAAAAACGAGGCAGAGCAGCAGGTTAACCCGCTTTACGCTGTTTATCCACATACATCGCGGCATCAGCCTCAGCAATCAAAGACTCCAGCGATCGCCCTGCTTTTAACCCAGCCATACCCACGCTATACCGCAACTGATACCGGGTTTCTTGAGCATTGTAAGCGGCTAGTGCTTGGTCAAACCGTTGGAGCATGGTTTCAGCAGCAGCGCGATCGGCGTTACCCATCAGCACCACAAACTCATCGCCCGACTGTCTGGCAACGATCGCGCTACCCTGTCGATTCACGCTTTGTAATGTCTGAGCAAAGCCTCTCAAAGCAGTATCCCCAACCTCATGGGAGTTGCGATCGTTGATCTGTTTGAAATTATTTAAATCAAAAAATAAACAAGTGACAGGCTTAAACTCGCGCTTGGCGGTCGCCACCATGCGATCTCCTACTTGTTGCAAACCTTTTCGATTCAGCAACCCCGTCAAGCCACACTCGATCGCCCCTCTGACCAGTTCAATCTCACGTTCCACTGATGCTGCCAGGTTGGTGAGTACCGCGCGATCGTCCTCGCTGACCTGTCGCGGTTCACTGCCACCGACACAGAAGCTGCCCAGAATTTGATTTTGCCAGCGGACAGGAGCGCCAGCATAGAAACGCACTGGCGGGGTAGCAGTCACAAAGGGATTGCTACGAAAGCGATCGTCCTTCGTGGCATCTTCCACTACCAAAACGTCCTGAGTCTGCAAAACGTGTTCGCAGAAAGAAGTCTTGCGGGGTGACTCTTTAATGTCCAAACCATCGCTCGACGCAAACCATTGGCGATCGTGGTCTGTCAAACTCACCAGCGCAAAATCAGCCCTGAAATAAGTGCGGGCGAGATGAGTGAGGCGATCGA
>JACMKO010000512.1 GCA_014380065.1 Leptolyngbya sp. ES-bin-22
GACATCTGACAGAACAACAGCAGCATAGCCTTGGCGTTCTCACAGAGCGAATAGCACATCTGGGAGAACAACAGCAGCATAGCCTTGGCGTTCTCACAGAGCGAATGGCACATCTGGGAGAACAACAGCAGCATAGCCTTGGCGTTCTCACAGAGCGAATGGCACATCTGGGAGAAAAGATTGATCAACTGACCGAGGTTGTTACGACTGGCTTTTCAGAGCTGAAAGTCATCACACGGGAACAAGCAGATACCGCCAAGCAGCAGGCGGAGAGCATCACACGCCTTGCTGCTACTGTGGAGCGTCAAGCTCAAATTGTCGAGCGACTGTTACCACGAGAGTAGGAGCAATGTGCCGATCGCCATCAGGAAGCAACCCATGCAGATTACCAAACGCAACGCTGAACTGCGGGTAGATGATAGCCTCATGCGGCTTTACATTGCATCTCCCAAGCCAGCAGGACGCTATCCAGGCATTGTGTTCTACAGTGATATTTACCAACTGGGTGGCGCGATCACACGCTTGGCAGATCGACTAGCCGGTTACGGTTACGTGGTCGCGGCACCCGAAATTTTTCACCGACTTGAACCTGTGGGAACGGTCATTGAACCGGATGATTTGGGTCGGATGCGGGGCAATGATGCGGCACGACGCACCGCGATCGCCG
Organism: Leptolyngbya sp. ES-bin-22; assembly: GCA_014380065.1. Taxonomy (GTDB): domain Bacteria; phylum Cyanobacteriota; class Cyanobacteriia; order Leptolyngbyales; family Leptolyngbyaceae; genus Stenomitos. The sequence continues at coordinate 668 of JACMKO010000512.1, forward strand.
CATACGATGCCGATGCCCGTGCAGTGATTGACTTTCTCAAGCAAGAGTCCACCGTTATACCAGACCAGATCGGCGCGATGGGCTTTTGCATTGGGGGGCATCTCGCCTTTCGGGCTGCCTTCCAACCAGAGATCAAGGCGGCAGCCTGTTGCTACCCGACCGGTATTCACAGCGGCAAACTGGGCAAAGGCATAGCAGATACGCTTCAGCGCATGAGCGATGTCAAGGGCGAGGTGCTGATGGTCTTTGGGACGCTTGATCCGCATGTGCCAGAAGCAGGACGGCAGGCGATCGTCCAGGCATTAATCAATCATTCCGTTGCTCACGCGCTTTTGGTGTGCGAAGCAGATCATACCTTTATGCGTGATGATGGCTATCGCTTTGATCCGGCTGCGGCTGATGTTGCCTGGGCAGAGATTACAGCCTTTTTCAAGCAGATTTTTGGCTAAGCATTGCTTACTGAATTTTTGCCTCAAACGACTGGCAAAAATTTTGCACACCCGTTTTTATGACAAAGATTGCGACAGGGGTTGCCAATTTGAGCGGCAGCATGGTGTGTTCGGTCACTGCCAACAGCAAATTGCCTGTCAAACCGTCTTCCAGGCTTTCTTTTAGATCTGCCCGACAGAGAATGTGTCGCCACTGCTTTGCCACGCCTTCAATCCAGCGATCGTTGGTATCCGGTTCCTGCCCGACCTGAATCGCCAGCGCGATCGAGGCATCTTCCAAATCGCCTTCGCAGTCCTCAATTTCGTTCAGTGCTGCCAGTGCATCGGGATAATCTGCCAAATCAGCCCGAAATTGCTCGATTTCTTCCGGTGTCACAGTAATGGTCATACAGCAGCAAGTTACGACGGAGACCCGATCGTAACATTTTGCCGTCTTGTAGTCTTAACCCTGTAACCGATTGGTCAGCCCACGCTACAGCCCAACCAGTTCTCTCGATTCCAAACCAGTTAACTTTTGGGCGATCGTGAGACGGGTTTCTAGCTTGGCAACGCTGAACTCGTTGCGTAAGTGCTCCAGCCGTGCAAGGGCATTGGCTTTCTCGGTGGAGATGCGGTTGAGAGCATCCAGTGCGCGTTGATATTCCTGATTCACCTGAAGGACTTCAAAGCGGCGTGCTTTGCGCTGGTTATCGTTCTTGAGTGCGGTTTCAAAGGCGACGACCATTTCGGCATTGCCTTCCAGCCGAGCAAGGTGCTGACGAACCTCGGCAATCTGATATTCAAACTCGTTGACGGCTTGAGCCGCCTGCGCGATCGCGCTGGGATACTGACTGAGACTAAGTTTCATAAAATAACCCTCGAAAAGCCATAAATAACAACCAATGTTGCTAACCGTCCGCGCTAGCTACGCCTCAACACCGTTAGACACATACACGCTTCTATCAGACTTTCCTTTCACACCCCAACAACGGCTCAGGCAACCAGTTCCGCTAGTTGGGGTAGTTGAGCACGAGCGGGCATCGCTGGAGCGATCGCTTGTTGGGAAGGTGCAGCATCAACCTGCTCCAAGACCTTGACTTCAATCTTGACGGCAACCAGGTATGAACCCGGCGCGTTCCCTACTGCTTGGGCAACTAGGTCTGCTAAGGCTGGGTGGTCAGCCGTGATGGGGTCACGGAGCGTGCGGCGATCCCAATCGTATTTAGCATCAGGAGCAAGGTTGAGAATGTAGTGCTTAGTCATGGAGGCAAGAACCTAAATAGTACATGTATACTATTTTAGTAGATCTACACCTCGGTTTCAACTGTCGCTTCAAGCTGCGATCGCGCCCTCCTTGACCCCAGACTGGACGAGCGTTTGTCTCCCTCCAGGCATTACCCGCCGTTCGCCCTGCCGCTCCCAATACGCCAAGGTACGCGCAAGATCGCTATGACCACGCAGCCAGATTTCGTAGTCTTGCGGCATGACACGACTGCGACGAATGTGAAAACTGGCACCCATTCTGACTAGGGTTTGAGCAAACGTCTGTGCTTGCTTAAGGTGATCAAAGCCGAGATAGCAAACGGTTGGAGCAAAGGCTCGAAAGGGCGATCGCACCACCAAAACTCTGGGTGCTAAATACTGCCCCACCCGCCCCTGCTGTAACGAAAAGAAACGACCGACTTGCATAGGATACCCCCGACTCATCTATCACGATCGTAGTGAGAAAGTAGAGCTTCTGGAGGGTGCGATCGTGGGGGAAAACCGCCTTTTACGATGCCGACTCACCGCCTGTTTAGCCGTAAAAGTACGGTTTTCCGCATCATTGCTTTTTGAGCACTTTTTCCACGTCAAACTGTTCCTTAACCAACAGTGGCAAGGACGATTTAACGCGCCCTTGCCACTGCTTCTAAATGTTGATCCTATCTTGCCGAAACAATGGCGGTGAACTAACCCCGAATAACGCTGCGGGCGACCAGCGCACCGACTGTTTCGAGCTTAAAGCCCCACCCTTGAGGCAAGTTATCATCCCCGTCGTTTTGTCCGAGATCGACGTAGATGCGGGGTGGAACGAAATACACGCGATCGCCCGCACCAACCAGCATTTCATCCGCTTTCTGCATGATGCCATCGACCATCGCATCAAACTCTGTAAACGAGCTATAGGATTGGTCAAGCTGCTCACTGACCTGATCCACAAACTGACCTACGCTGATGACTTTTGGATCGCTCGACGGTAAGTCATTCAGCCCTAGCTGTTGAATTAGTGCAGGCTTCATAAACTTAAACAGTCGTGCCTGCGCGTCTACCAGCTTCGCGTCGCCAAACTTCTCGCGCGGCAGCAGGGTACGGAAGGCGCGACGGATGACCTGCGAGATCTTGAATGGTGGCATAGGAAGACTGTTGGGCGCGATCGTCTGTCCATTCTGCGCCATCAGGCCATCAAGAGGCGGCAGATCCTCCGGTACAGGCGGCATCAAAAGGTTGAAGGCTTTGAACTCTGGGTTGCCGGTCTTCTCGCTCAGCAGGTTTGCCTGCTTACTGTTTTGCAGCTCTTTCAGATGCATGACCTGCTTTGCTTTGAAGCTGTCGCCATCTAACAGGTTCGTGATGGTTTTTAGATTAAAGGGGTAAACTGGCGTGTTCAGGCTGATGTAAATAAACTCGGCGCAGTAAGTTTTGTTAGCCGGATCGTTGAAAAAGCTCAGTGCGCGAGGATCACCCACACAGGCAAGCAGCCCGTTTTTCAGAAATTCTCTCAAGGTTGCGCGATCGGACACGCGAGTTGGATCACCCCCGTTATAGTCTTTAGGAAATTGTGCAAAGGGGTTGAGCAATGCCATCCAGTTAATGATGGAGTTGGTATAGCCGCGTGCCTGTGCTGATGTGACAAACGATGGAAAGACAAGGCGCTGAGCTACCGCAACGTAGCCATCCTTCCCATACATGCCACGGTGGTAATCATTAGGTTCGTTAAAGGTGCCAAAGGAATCGATCGTCTGCCCAGCTTGAGCCGCTCTCTGAGTCGGTACGATCGCACCTGCGTGATGCCCCTCATTTTTAATAAATGCTTCTTGAAATAACTCTGGAGTCAGGGGACGACGCGTGTCGATCGGCATACCATAGCGCTCTTTGTGCCACTGGTAGGTGCAAACCAGTAAGCCGTCTCTTGCCAGAAACTTAGCAACGTCAGCGTGACCAGCAACCGTATTACCGGCTGGATCGGTGACACTGACCGCATCAGCGATGCCGATGTAGCCAGGGACGGCGATCGTTTCTACATTAATCGTAGTGGTGTCGTCTAAAATAACCTGCTTGGTAAACAGACGCTTCAAATCTTCGACGGGTTGCCCTTTCCAGTCGCCAGTCAGCGCGTTAAAGCGGCTAATGTCGATCGCGGTCGGCTCTCTTAGCGGCACACTTGAAGTCGTTGCGGAACTGGCTGCTGGCGCTGAGGTCACTGGGGTCGCC
>JACMKO010000513.1 GCA_014380065.1 Leptolyngbya sp. ES-bin-22
CCCCTGGCTGGGGGCAAATCCCCCACACCCCCTTTGATCCCAATGTCCTAAACGTTGTGGCGATCGCTATATAAAGATTTTCAACCAATTTATGACTGCGAGTTAGATCTTTTTAGCCTAGGGAACATTAAACCAGAAGCAACAAACGCTTGGTCTCAACCAGATCTTCCCTACTTAATGCCATCAACTGCGACGGCTCAAACCACTTCTTCATAGCCTTGATTAGCTTCCACAACGTTCAGGTCTCGCCTTTCAGCAGGGGCGCTCTCCTTGCTGCTCGCGTGACGGATTCATACCACTTAGATTTCGTCGAGAAAAGACTATGGTGATTTCAACGCCTCAAGAAAACCCTGTCAGGTTGAGAAACCCTAAGAAACACAACCACTACGGGTTTCGAGACTTCTTCCAGTTTGACCAACATCAAGGCACGATCGTCGATTGGAACGGCAGCAGAAATGTGCTGACGACCGAAGATTTCATCATTGGTCTAGTTGAGGGGTTAGAAGAAGAGGTTGGTGATGCCTCAGCCGCAATCATGTATACGATCGGCTGTGAATGGGGGCAGAAAGATGCCTTCTTCTTTGAAAAGTGGTTTGAAAAGGAATTCGATCGCAGCCTGCGCCAAACAAACCTCCTCTTTCTGCTCGAAACCTGGTGGTGGCCCTTCACCTCCCAAGGCTGGGGACGCTGGGAAGTTGACATGGGCGATCGCAAGCAAGGTTTCATGTTCATCAACGTGTTTGACTCTGCTGTGGCTCGCAGCCTGGGTGATGTCGGCAAACCCGTCTGCTTCCTTTATGCCGGACTCTTTGCTGGCTTTTTTACCGAAATGGTGAAGAAGCAATTGAGCTGTATTGAGATTCAGTGCTACTCAATGGGCGAAACCTACTGCAAATTTCTCCTCGGTGGTCAAGACCGGATTGATGCCGCCTCCTTTTGGCTGAACGAAGGGGCAACCGCCAGAGACATTGAGAAGCGTTTACGCACAGGAGATTTACTGCGATGAGTGCTCTTACTCTCCCTCAAACCAATGGTTCTAAAGCGATGTCTGCGTCTGAATCATGGCAGCGGGAGTCCGTGAAAACATTCTTCACAGGCGTGAACTGGGAAAACCATACGCCTGCTGTTCAAGAAATCAAACTGAGCTTAGCCGAAGGCAGCAACGAGCCGCTCAAGCTGACGATGAGTGTCTGTCAATTCTTCGCCACAATCAATTGGGAAGGCATTGCGATCGCAGCTTCCGCTCCTGTCCAATCTTCTCCAACGCCAGCCAACGATGACCTCACGCTAGACAGCTTTTCTGGGCTTTTTTAGAAAAAAAGTAGGAGAAGTTGATGGTTGTTGGTTGTTAGTTTTTAGTTGTTAGTTGTTAGAGAAAAGTAGAATTTAACGCTCAAAACTCAAAACTCAAAACTCAAAACTCAAAACTTTCTCCCCCTCCGTCCCCCTCCTCTCCCTTACCCAAAATGCACCCACAAATTTAAACGATCTTTGAAGAAGCAGAGCATCGGTATCTTAAACCCGAAGAGTTGGGTTTGATTAACCAATACGTTAGCTCTCTACCTGAGCGCTTAGATACCTACCGGGCGGTACGCGATCGCGAACTCGAAATCATGCAGCAGGTAGCAAACCAATTGGAAGCGGCACTGCCTCAAGAATCAGTTGAAAACCTGGAGCGGAGCCTTAAAAATGCACTGCTGCTATTGCGTTACTCTGCGATGGGTATGTTGCTAAATGATGAAGCGTTTGTGCAAGAACGGTTGGTAAGTTGGTTAACAAAAACGCTCAGTGTTCACAACACACAGGCAATTGATACTGCGCTTTTTCGCCTGCTCAACCAGCGCCTGACGCAAACACTCACTGCAAAACAAATCAATTTAGTCGGTCCACATATTGCAAAAGTGCAAACGGCGATACTGCAAGCGCCCACCCTCGCTACAGTTGGGTCATAAAAAGCGGATGGTTGCTCGTCTCAGCACCACGCACTAGCAGAAGCTAACACTCTTCCTGACTTCGATTTGTTGCTTTTCTACTCTAATCAATGCCAGCCTTTCCGATCAAATTATCCCCTGGTATCGCTCTATGATTTCTGTCGCTGATTTATTAACAAATAACCGCGTTCCTGGTAACTATTTTGCAGTCGATGCCTATGTGAAGGGCGACCTGGAAATGGGTTTATTGGAGAATCGTCGTGGCGATCGCTTACTGGCGCTACCCGAAACCTTGATCCAGGGAATCTATTCGGGTTTGCAAAAGGAAACGGGTCAGGCATCGCGTTTAGTGCTGTTTAACTGTGGGCGCTGGTGGGGTAAAAATTTTTACACCCGCTTTCGCGAAGAGCTGACTGACTACTACGGCACAGCACTGGCAGATATGTCGATGCTAGAGTTTCTTAACAGTTTGCAATCCTGCTGGGTTGCGTATGGCTGGGGCAAAATTGAGTTGGATCAGTCTCACCAGCAACGGGGCTTTTTGTTGATCAAAACGGTTGGTTCTCCGTTTGCTAACCATGCGCCTAAGGGTGACGTGCCGATCTGTTTTTTAGAAGCGGGTGTTCTAAGCGCATTCTTTAGCCAGCTAACCGGACGCGAGTTGCACTGCCTGCAAACAGCCTGTGAGTCGTTAGGCGCAGACTGTAATCAGTTTTTACTGGGCTTGACCAACCGTCTACAGCCTGCTGAAAGCATGGTTGAAAATCATCTGGATCATGATGCGATCGTGCAAAAAATTTGTGCCTGAAAATGAAGCTGCCTGAAAATGAAGCTGTTAGTTGCTGGAGCTGAACATAACTAGAGATTCGACATCGGCTATTGATGAAAGAGTTAAAGAATCTTGTTCAAACTAGGTTGACTGCTGAAAATGAACGATTTCGCCACTCTACAACGGTGCTTCTAGAATGCTTTAACGGCAGATAATTACCAATAGCCAACAACTAAAAGTCTTTTGTATGACCAACAGGCTGTACAACCAACAACTAAAAACTAATAACTATTCCACGGTGTGTCATATCTCCTTGCAAAAGATCTAAAGCGTTCTAAATATCGACTGTTAGGGCTGATTGGACAAGGGCAATTTGGGCGAGTTTACTGTGCCAGTCATCGCAAAACTGGTTGTCTATTTGCGCTCAAAGAACTTGACAAACAGCGGTTTCCAACTCATAAGTTCTTGCGCGAACTACGCTTTCTGCTGAGTTTACAACACGCCAATATTGTGACTTGTTATGCCCTGGAGCACACCCCGACTGGGCGCTATCTCGTGATGGATTACTGCGAGGGTGGCACATTACGCGGGTTGATGGGGGAAGGTGTACGGCTGCATCCAGTGCAGTGTCTGAAACTAATGATCGATTTGCTGGTGGGGCTAGACCATGCCCATAGCCGCAACATCATACATTGCGACATCAAACCAGAGAATATTCTGCTAACGCTACAGGCGGATGGGTGGACGGCTCGTGTTTCTGACTTTGGCATTGCCCAGTTGCATCAAGAAAGCGCTGGCAAAGATAGCAGCAACACAGGGTCACCGGCTTATATGGCTCCAGAACGATTTTATGGGCAGTATGCTGTTACGTCTGATCTCTATGCTGTCGGCATTCTGTTGTTTGAATTGCTGACAGGCGATCGACCGTTCTCTGGTGTTCCTGCTGACATGATGTCGGCACACCTCAATGCTCCGGTCAAAATTCCTGAGACTATCCCGGTTGCACTCCACGCAGTGATTCTGAAGGCATTGCAAAAACTGCCAGCGCGACGCTTTCAATCGGCGGCAGAAATGGCTACGGCTGTTCAAGTTGCGGCGGCAGAGGCAAAGCCTGAGCTTGAGCAGGCATGGGCAGATTCCAGGCTGCTGCGATCGTCCATCGTCTTACCCATCCGTGTCTGCAAATACGTACAACAGGACGTGCTACAGGCTGAAGTGCAACAATTAATCACGGCATCGACAAGGACATCACCTCCAGTGAGTGCCATTGATGCGGTAGCTACAGTACCAGCGCTGGTGACCGCTGGAAGTATTGCTGAACAGGTCTATCAGGTTCGCAATCACTACATTAGCTGTCAGAGCTACCCCGAAGGGTTGCTGGCTGCTGGGATTGCGTCTGAAGGTGAGGCGCGATCGCTCGTAACCTCAGTGCGCTTGCCCAAAGCGGTCAAAGAACTGCTGGTGCGACCGCA
>JACMKO010000514.1 GCA_014380065.1 Leptolyngbya sp. ES-bin-22
CTTTAACCCTGCTAAGAAATTTTCGTCGAGTTCATTGGCGTTCAAGCGGTAAACAGTTTGCATGGCTCTTTTTGCCGTCAGTGAAAATCCTAAGTTTGCTCATTCAATGTTAGACGCTTTCTCAAGACTGCGCCCTCGTTTTGTATGTGTTTATGCTCAGAGGCTGAGAAGGCTATTAGGAACATCCTACCGCTACTACTCCGCTAACCAGCTAAACAACTCCCCAACAGTCAACTGAAGATCAGCGGCAAACGACGGCATTGGTAAAAGCTGCTCTGCAAGATCAAAAAGTCGCATCGTGCGATCGCTAAAGTAAACAAACACGACTTCTTCTTCTGGATCAATCAACCAACCCATGTGAGTTCCATGCTCAAGACAGTGCAGGATGTTTCGGATCACTTTGGTGGGACTCTGGTCAGGAGAAAGAATCTCGATCGTCCAATCAGGCGCAATCTCAAACGAGTTCGCAACCTGACCGTTTTCGTCGCGAGGAATTCGCTCCCAGGCAAAGACAGCAATATCTGGAACGATTGAGCGTCCCCTACAGGTGCAGCGTAGCTCAGGAAAAGCGCGGGCAATCTTTTGATCCCGCAAGGGACGGTCAACTGCAAAGGTTAGCTCTCGCTGAACAATACTATGTTTTCCCTGCGGCATTGGTTTCTGAATGATTTGACCATTGATGTATTCACTGGTGGGTTTAGTTTCGGGTAGCTTCAGAAACTCTTCTAGCGTTAGGGACTTAGCGGGGGTTTGAACCATGAGCCTCACCTCTAAGGACTTAGAACTCTAACCTATCATTTTCGTTAAGGTCGCGGTTAAGGTCGCGATCGCCCCTTCTAGAAACCGCATTGAGCAATTGAGAGAGCCAATCACCCCATTGAGAAAACGAATCAACCAAGCAAGCAAGCGAATTGCCACCCCAAGCAAGCAAATCGCCTTGTTAAGCAAGCCAATTGACCCGTCGATCGCACGAATCGACGGGTCAAGATAAAGGAATGGTAAATCCCGCGCCTCGATCTGTCCCTATAACTGGCATCTGTTTGAAGGTTTCTTAAAGGCTGTCCCTCGTTGATACAGCCGGGGTTGCGATCGGGCATCTTCACCTTGTCCAGCTCAATCGTCAGGGCATCGAACCATGTTCACGCAAAACACCAATAACCGCCTCAGTCCCAGTATTTTGAATGCAGACCAGGACATCTTCCAGGGCTTGCAGACCATCACTGGCTACACCCCTCATCGCCAGGAAGCCTCGCTCCCTCAGATCGAACAAGCCCAGGCTGAAATGCTGAAATTTCAACAGCTCGAAGCCCAACTCAAGGCTCAATACCGTGCGGCTCTGGATGCAGCTCGCCTTGCCGAGTGGGCGTTTCATAACACTATCCTGGAAGCCAAAACCGCTGTGATTGCTCAATTTGGAGCCGACAGCAGCGCAGCCCAAACCGTTGGACGCAAGAAAAAGTCTGCCTACAAGCGCCCCGTGCGTCAGAAGAAAGCCGCGTAGGCAGTGAGTGGCTTAGAACTATACAAAAAAGTCGCTCAGCGCAACGCCTGGAGCACCATCAACCCGTTTCTATTGGCTCACAGCGACTCGCGCTTTCACGTAGACCGCCGATTGCTTGAAGCAATCGGCGGTCTGGTCTAGTATTCAACGCTTAGTTCGTATTAGTACTGTTTGTGTGATATATTACAGGCGTGAGCACTATAGCCATAGCCATGTTGGTTAGGACGGGACGCAGGGGTGGAACCCCTGGTTGGGGGCAACGCCCTCACACACCGTTTGATCCCATGTCCTAAACTATCTGGCGACAGCTATAAGTAGTGAACACAACAGATTTGTAAGGCGCGATTTTAGAGGTGGCAACGTGACGCAAGCAGACGTTCAAGACAAAGCAGCATTACAGGCAGCGACACGGCAAGCCGCCAAAGCACCCTTCCTGCCAGTGATGCGAGAGCTTGCTCGGACGTTTCAAGCGTTCAGTGCTTACGATGAAGACCACATCCGACAGTTGAACTTAACTGCGCCTCAGTTTGATGTGGTTTGCACGCTAGGCAACACGGCTGGGATGACAATGGGGCAACTTGCCGAAAAAACGCTGGTGACAAAAGGAACGCTGACGGGCATTATCGATCGCCTGGAGCTTAAAGGGCTGGTGCGCCGCGAAGTCCCACCCGAAAACCGCCGCTGCTTCATGATTGTGCTGACCACTGAGGGCGAACGCGTCTTTGAAGCTGTCTTTCCGGCCCACATTGCTTATCTCAAGGAACGCTTTAGCCAGCTTAACCAGCAAGAGTTGGAAGACATTGAGCTGGCGCTCAAGAAGCTGCGGCAACTGTTTTCGTGATCTGGGTTTCAGGAAATGAGGGCTAGCGGGTTGGGGCGATCGCTTGCATAAGCGACTCGACATACTACACTTGTATTACGAACTGCCCACTTTTGAAGGAAACCCGTAATGCATACACTTACCCGCACCGCCACCACTGACATGGAAGTCACCAGCATTCGACTGGAGCGGGAGTTAAAAGAAAAACTCAAAGAACTCTCTGGCAATCAAGGCTATCAGGCACTCATCCGCGATGTCCTGTGGCAATACGTGCAGCAAAAATCGGGAGACTACACGCCTCAAGCTCTCCCCGAAATCCGCGTCACCGTCCCTGCTACAGCCCGTCAGGAAGAACGCTGTATGCTGACAGGCAAAATCATCCAGCCCAATGAACCGATGCTTTTGGGGCTAACCAACACTGGGGGGATGGTTCCCCTGAGCGCCAGCAGTGTAGTACAGGGTGTTTGACGATGAGAACCGATCAGATTTGGCAGAACCGCACCGTAGCGGAGACTTTTTTGACGGGCGTGCGGGGTGCGATTCCGTTTGCAACGGAGCAAATCAACATTGCCCTGCGTATCCTTGACCAATTGTCGATTCCCATTCAGCATGTTGCCGATTTGGGCTGTGGTGATGGCACGATCGCCCATGCCATCCTCACCCACTACCCAGATGCGCACGTCACCGCGATCGACTTTTCAGAGCCGATGCTGGAGCAGGCAGCGCAACGGTTGCAACCCTTTGGCGATCGGGCAACTCTGATGCAGGCAGACCTGTACACCTCTGACTGGCAAGCAAGTTTGGACAAACAGGCAGTGGGGACGTTCGACGCAGTATTGTCAGGCTACTGCATTCATCACTTACCCGACGATCGCAAACAAGCCCTGTATCGCGAAATCTTTCATCAGTTGCGATCGGGTGGCTGTTTTCTCAATATCGAACATGTTGCCTCTGCGTCGCCGTGGATCGAAGCGCTGTTCAACGATACGCTAGTTGATTCGATTTACCACTGGCACCAGACTCAAGGCGATCGTCGATCGCGGGAAGAGATTGGGCAAACGTTTGTTTACCGCGAGGACAAAAAGGCAAATATCCTCGCGCCAGTTGAGGTGCAGTGTGAGTGGCTACGAGCGATCGGCTTTCAACAGGTGGACTGTTTTTTTAAGTTTTTTGAATTAGCAGTCTTTGGCGGGATGCGTTAACCGGAATCGTGCGATCGCCGTTGTAGAAATGGATAGAAATACTTCCACTAAAAAATAGACTGGTGCGACAGGGTGACAAGCCCCACTCTCGCAGCAGTCTATGCTCTACAACCCAAGGTTTATCTTATGCCCTCAGATCAAAAAACATCTGGTTCAAACCGTGTGCCTGCCACCGCGCCTGCTACTGCGACACCTGCTACCGGAGCAACTCAAAAACCGCCGACCCCAGTTCAGGCGACCCCAGTGACCTCAGCGCCAGCAGCCAGTTCCGCAACGACTTCAAGTGTGCCGCTAAGAGAGCCGACCGCGATCGACATTAGCCGCTTTAACGCATTGACTGGCGATTGGAAAGGGCAACCCGTCGAAGATTTGAAGCGTCTGTTTACCAAGCAGGTTATTTTAGACGACACCTCTACAATCAACGTAGAGACGATCGCAGTCCCTGGCTACATCGGCATCGCTGATGCGGTCAGTGTCACCGATCCAGCCGGTAATACGGTTTCTGGTCACGCTGACGTTGCTAAGTTTCTGGCAAGAGACGGCTTGCTGGTTTGCACCTACCAGTGGCACAAAGAGCGCTA
>JACMKO010000515.1 GCA_014380065.1 Leptolyngbya sp. ES-bin-22
GAGCGATTCACCTGCTTGATTTTACTTTGACAGGTTTTGGCTGAGTGTGCTCTGTGATCGTGCTGCACGAATGTTTTTTGACAGGTGGAAGCGTTGCGTTTAAGCCTCATGAGCGGTCTTTGCTTGAGACCGCCCGAATGTATAAAGCGTGACATACTCTTGCCAAAAGGCAATGATTCAATCAATGGCGACGCTCGATGCGATCGCACGCGGCTAAACGTTTTCTCTCTTTTCCACAATCTTTCTTTTTGAGGAGTTGACCGTGAACATGAAGCGCCCCTTACTTGTACAACGTCGCCAGATTATTCGCGGACTGCTTGCCGCTGGTGCCTTTGGTGCAACCTCTCGGCTTTGGGTTGGCTGTAGCCCTACACCTACACCCGAAGCAAGTTCTGGTAGTCCTGCCGCCAGCAGTTCAGCCACCCCAGGCAAAGAAGTGGTCATGGGCTTTATCTACGTGGGACCGAAAGACGACTATGGCTGGAACCAGGCACACTTTGAAGGCAAAGAAGGGGTTGCCAAACTGCCAGGTGTCAAAGCGGTTGAACAGGCAAGCGTTCCAGAAACGAACGAAGTCCAGGAAGCCATGCTCAATATGATTAACCAGGACAAAGCCACCGTCGTTTTCCCCACATCCTTTGGCTACTTCGAGCCGCACATTTTGAAGGTGGCACCTAGTAACCCAAACGTGCAGTTTTTCCATGCGGGCGGGCTGTATGTCGAGGGCAAGCATCCCAAAAATGTGGGCAGCTACTTTGCCTATATTGATGAAGCCCAGTATGTGGCAGGCATCGTCGCCGCGCACATGGCAAAGAACGGCAAGCTTGGCTTCATTGCCGCCAAGCCCATTCCACAAGTCGTGCGTAACATCAATAGCTATACGCTGGGCGCACGTAGCGTTAACCCTAAAGCCACCACGCAAGTGATCTTTACGGGTGACTGGTCGTTGCCCGTTAAAGAAGCGGAAGCCGCAAACAGTATGGCAGACCAGGGCATTGAAGTGCTTACCTGCCATGTGGATAGCCCCAAAGTCATTATGGAAACGGCTGAAAAACGAGGGCTATACTGCACGGGTTACCACACCAATCAGTCCAAATTGGCTCCCAAAGGGTATCTCACTGGGGCAGAGTGGGACTGGTCAAAAATCTACGGCGAATATGCCAAGCTCATCCAGGAAGGCAAATCGGTGACAGATGGTGGTATTCCCCATCTGGTGCGGGGTGGCTATAAGGAAGGATACGTCAAAGTTTCTGATTACGGGCCTGCTGTAACCGCTGCCGCCAAGAAGGATGCGGACGCTGCTAAAGCAAAGCTGGAAGCAGAAACGCTCATCATCTACAAAGGTCCGCTAAAAGACAACACAGGCAAAGTGGTCATTCCAGCCGGAAAAGAGTTTAAGCAGAAAGACACTGAGTTGGAAAAGATGGATTGGTTAGCAGAAGGTGTGCTGGGGAGTATGAAGAGCTAGCGAGGAGCGTGGGAAAGGTAAAAGGCAAAGGGCGAAAGTAACCCGATGGGCAAATCATTTCCCTCATCCCAACCCTTCTTCCCAAGGAGAAGGACTTTCAGACATCTCTGGTGCCACCCATCGAGAAAGGGTGAGAGCAACATCTTCAGGTGTCTCCCGAAAGTCGCACAGCATCTAAAGTAATACCAATTTAAGTTCACCATCCTGCAAAGCCGTCTGTAGGGACGTTACATGTAACGTCCCTACAGACGGCTTTGTCGTGAAATCGATTTAAATCGGTATAAACGTCATACCAATTTGAATTGAAAAGGCGACACATCTTGTCGGTGCAAGACAATGCCTTACACCTACCCAGCGATTGGATCTGTAGCCGCCATGCTTTAAATTGGTATCAGTTGTCAGGCGATCGTCAATCAGCAGCTTGTAGCGATTCAGCCAAATGCTAATCACCACGATCGCCGATCGTGGTGACGACTCAAACCTTGTCACGTTCCTTTACCGTCCCCACATTCAAGTGCGAATGAGCTTACTTGCTGTCGATGCCTGAGCGTTGGCGATCGCACCTCTCTCCATCGATCGCTTCGATGCGCTCATCACCTATGGACTGAGTGAAGCCACGCTCTATTGTCACTGCGATCTTTGGCACCCCCATCATTAACAAAACGGAAAAAAGGGGCGCGATCGGCTCCGATAAACCCAGCCTCCGTAAAACTACGAATGCCCTCAGTTTTTGCACGCGGTATATAGATTAAGTGCCACTCCACTGCCTGATCGAGAGAACAGTAACCCGTAGGACTGCCATGCAAACAGAGAAGCAATATACGGTCTTGCTGATTGACGATTCTGCTGAAGATCGAGCAACGTATTGTCGCTACTTGCAGCGCGGTTCGTCTCATGCCTACCAGGTGCTAGAAGCAGGCTCTGCGACAGTGGGGTTAGACCTTTATCAACGCCTGCTCCCCGATGCCGTTTTGCTGGACTATGCGCTGCCCGATATGGATGGGCTGGAGTGTCTCGCCTTGATGCAGAGCGCGGGAAAACAGCGTGTCCCCATTTTGATGTTGACCGGGCAGGGTGATGAGACGATCGCCACTCAAGCGATTAAACGGGGCGCTCAAGACTATGTGATCAAAGGAACGCTAACGGCTGATGGGCTTTGTAAGGCACTTGAACACGCAATCGAGCAGTGGCAACTCCAACAACGGCTCCAGCAGCAAGAGCAGCAGCAGCAGCAAATACTCAACGCGATCGCCCTACGCATTCGTCAAGCGCTGACGCTGCAAACCATTCTTGACACCAGTGTGGCAGCGGTGCAGCAATGTCTGAAAGCCGATCGCGTTGTGGTTTATCAATTTGCGCCTGATATGAGCGGTCAGATCATGGCAGAAGCAGTGTTGCCGGGATGGATAGACAGCTTGCATACCCAGATTGAAGATACCTGTTTCCGTGAAAACCTGGGTGGCGACTATCGGTTGGGCAGAACGCGGGCGATCGCCGATATTCACGCGGCGGGTTTGACCGACTGCCACATACAGCTACTGGAGCGCTTTCAAGTCAAAGCCAATCTGGTCGTGCCGCTGCTGATCACCGATCAACACTCAGACAGCGCAGAGCCTCAGCATGACGCGGCATTGCCTCAGCTCTGGGGGCTGTTGGTCGCCCATCAATGTGCTGCGACTCGTCAGTGGCAACCGTTTGAGACTGACCTCTTGAATCAAGTAGCGGTTCAGATGGCGATCGCCATTCAGCAAGCAGAGC